>CAZZVH010000356.1:0-4225 GCA_964657365.1 uncultured Burkholderiaceae bacterium | reverse complement strand
CGCCCTCGAGCGCGGCGACGCGTTCCTCGAGCACCGCGTTGGTCGGATTCGAGATCCGGCTGTAGACGTGGCCCGATCGCTCCATGTTGAAGAGCGAGGCGGCGTGCTCCGACGACTCGAACACGAACGAGGTCGTGAGGTGGATGGGCACCGCCCGCGCGCCGGTGGCCGGGTCGGGCGAGGCGCCGGCGTGCAGCGCCAGCGTGTCGAATCCGGGGTTCGCGTATCCGGGCATCCAGGGCATCCTCTCCGGACGATTGTGGGCTATATTGATTCGCGGATTCCGTTCGCGACATGGGTTCGCCAGATCCGGCAGCCAAGGCGTCCGTACCCCGGGAGACAAGCATGAAAGTCAGCGACATCCTGCGCGTCAAGGGCGGCACGCTCTTCTCGGTCGCGCCGAACGAGGAACTGGCCACCGCGCTGCAGGTCATGTCGGAGCGCGACATCGGCTCGCTCGTCGTCATGGAATACGGCGAGCTGGTCGGCATGCTGACCTTCCGCGAGGTGATCCAGGCGATCGTCAAGAACGGCGGCGTCATCGGCACGACCCGCGTCCAGAGCGTGATGGACGACGCCCCGCTCACCTGCACCCCCGCCACCGAGCTCGACGAAGTGCGCCGCATGATGCTGGGCCGGCATGCGCGCTACATGCCCGTGATGTCGGAGCGCACGCTGATGGGCGTGATCTCGTTCTACGACGTCGCCAAGTCGGTGGTCGACAGCCAGGATTTCGAGAACCGGATGCTCAAGGCCTACATCCGCGACTGGCCGATCGAAAGCCGGGACGAGCTGCCGTCCTCGAACCCGAACTGACGATGGCGAGGCCGGGCGAGGGCGGAGGCTGCCGCTGACATGCCGGGCAGCACCCTCGGCACGCTCTTTCGCGTCACCAACTTCGGCGAGAGCCACGGCCCGGCGATCGGCTGCGTCGTCGACGGCTGCCCGCCCGGCATGGAGCTCTCGGCCGACGACATCCAGCCAGATCTCGATCGGCGCCGCCCCGGCACGTCGCGCCACGTCACGCAGCGTCAGGAGGCCGACCGGGTCGAGATCCTGTCGGGCGTGTTCGGAGGCCGGACCACGGGCACGCCGATCGGCCTGCTGATCCGCAACACCGACCAGCGCAGCAAGGACTACGCGAACCTGCTCGACACCTTCCGGCCGGGCCACGCCGACTACACCTACCTCCACAAATACGGCCTGCGCGACCCACGCGGCGGCGGCCGCGCCTCGGCCCGCCTCACGGCGCCGACGGTCGCCGCCGGCGCGATCGCCCGCAAATGGCTGCGCATCGCCCACGGCGCCAGCTTCGCGGCGCACCTGTCGCAGATCGGCGAGATCGCGATCCCGTTCGAAGGCTGGGAGCATGTCGACGCCAACCCGTTCTTCGCCGCCAACGCCAGCGACATCCCACGCCTCGAGGCCTACATGGACGCGCTGAGGAAGGACGGCGACAGCTGCGGGGCGCGTGTCGACGTGGTCGGCCGCGGCATCCCGGTCGGCCTGGGCGAGCCGCTCTACGACAAGCTCGACGCCGCGATCGCCTTCGCCATGATGGGCCTCAACGCGGTCAAGGGCGTCGAGATCGGCGCCGGCTTCGGCTGCATCGCGCAGCGCGGCAGCACGCACGGGGACGAGCTGACGCCGGAAGGCTTCGTCGGCAACAACGCGGGCGGAGTGCTCGGCGGGATCTCGACCGGGCAGGACATCACCGTCGGCATCGCCATCAAGCCGACCAGCTCGATCCGCAGCCCGCGCCGCTCCATCGATCTCGCCGGCCGGCCGGCGACGGTCGAGACCTTCGGCCGCCACGATCCGTGCGTCGGCATCCGTGCCGCGCCGATCGCCGAGGCGCTGCTGGCGCTGGTCGTGATGGACCATGTGCTGCTGCACCGCGCGCAGTGCGGCGACGTGCGCGTCGACACCGCACCGATCGCCGCCCGGATCCCCTGAGGCCGACGCGGCGCAACCTGTCGCGCCGACGCGTCGCTTCGTCGCCGACAGCTGCGGCCGGTCCGCGGTAATCCGCAGTTTGTCGCACACCGGCGGGCCGACGGGAACCGCCCACCTACACTTCCTGCCATGACATTTCCGGCATTTCTGAGGCGGCGCGGATGGTGGATCGCGGGAGCGGTCGTCGTCGTCGCGATCGTGGCGCTCGCGCTCGGTTTCATGCATCGTTCCGACGCCAGGGACGGGGCCGCGGCCGACGCCAAGTCGAAGACGCCGGTGGCGCTCGAGTTCACGACCGCCGAGGTCGCCCGGCCGTTGCTGGCGAAGATGCCGGTCACGGTCGAGTTCTCCGGGCCGTTGGTGGCGCCGCGCACGGCGATCGTCCGTGCCAAGGCGGCGGGCACGTTGCTCGCGCTCAGCGTCGCCGAAGGCAGCCGCGTCAAGTCGGGCCAGGTCATCGGCGACATCGATCTGTCCGATCTGGAAAGCCGGCTCAACGACCGGACCGCGCTGGTCGAGTCGGCCCAGGCCGGCCTGCTCGAGGCCGAGCGGCAGAACACCGCCAACGTCGGCCTCGCCGCCCAGAACTTCATCTCCTCGACGGCGCTCCAGAGCTCGCAGGCCAAGCTCGACGCCGCCCGGGCACAGCTCAAGTCGGCGCAGGCGCAGCTCAGCATGTCGCGGATCGGCATCCGCGAGGCGACGCTGGCATCGCCGATCTCCGGCATCGTCGGCAAGCGTCACGTCGTGCCCGGCGAGAAGGTGAGTGCCGAACAGCAGGTCGTGACCATCGTCGACCTGTCGACGCTCGAGCTGGCCGGCACGGTCGGCACGCACGAGGTTTCGCTGCTCAGCCCCGGCCAGGCGGTCGAGGTGCAGGTCGAGGGCCAGAGCACGCCGGTAGCGGGAAGGATCGACCGCATCGCGCCGGCGGCCGAAGCAGGGACGCGGGCGATCGGCGTCGTCGTCGTGCTCGAGAACAAGGACGAACGCTTTCGCGCCGGCCAGTACGCCCAGGCGCGGGTGGTGCTGCCGGACACCGCCCAGCGGCTCACCGTGCCGGCCACGGCGGTCGGCCAGGCATCGGGCCAGGACTTCGTCTGGGCGATCGAGAAGGGCTCGCTGGTGCGCCGCATCGTCATCACCGGTCGCAAGGACGCCGCTGGCGGGCGCGTCGAGGTCAGCAAGGGCCTGGCCGACGACGTGCAGATCCTGGCCATGCGCTTCGACAACCTCAAGGAGGGCACGCAGGCGAAAGTCGTCGCGCAGCGGCCGGCCTCCGGTGCCTCGGGTGCCGGCGCGGCCCCGGTGCGTGCCAGTGCGGCCGGGGCGTCGGCGCCGGCACAATCCTGAGCCAGCGCTGAGACAGAGAGCAGGCCATGTGGTTCACCCGCGTCTCCATCAACAACCCGGTCTTCGCGACCATGGTCATGGCCGCGCTGTGCGTGCTCGGCCTGTTCTCGTACAGCCAGCTGCGCGTCGAGCGGCTGCCCGACATCTCGCCGCCGATCGTCTTCGTCAGCGTCGCCTATCCGGGGGCTTCGCCCGATGCGACCGAGAGCGAGCTGACGCGACCGATCGAGCTGGCGCTCAACGGCATCGCCGGCGTCAAGATGATCCGCTCGAACAGTCTCGAGGGGCGCAGCGAGACGGTCGTCGAATTCCAGGTCAGCGCCGACATGAACCGCGCGGTGCAGGACGTGCGCGACAAGGTGGCGACGGTGCAGCCGAGCTTCCCGCGCGACGCCAAGCAGCCGTTCGTCTCGCGCTTCGACAACGACAATTCCCAGCCCACCGTCTCGCTCTCGCTTCTTGGTGGTGACCGCAGCCCGCGCGAGCTCTCGCTGCTGGCCGACCAGGTGGTGCGAAAGCGCCTCGAGCGGGCGACCGGCGTGGCCCGCGTCGACGTCGGCGGCCTGAGCGTCCGGCAGGTCCGCATCGATCTCGATCCGCAGCGGCTGCGCGCCTACCAGCTGACGCCGGCCGACGTCTCGGCCGTGCTGCAGCGGGCCAACACCGACAGCCCGGTCGGCCTGCTCACGGGCACCCGGGAAGACGCGATCGTGCGGGTCGAGGGGCGCGTGCGCGATGCCAAGGCCTTCGCCGACATCATCGTCGCCAGCCGCAACGGCGAGGTCGTGCGACTCGCCGATCTCGGCACGCTCGTGGAGCGTGAGCGCGAGCCCGATTCGATCTCGCGCGTCGACGGCGCGCCGGCGATCTCGTTCCAGGTCTACAAGCAGCAGGACGCCAACATCGTCGAGACCGG
>CAZZVH010000355.1:0-4232 GCA_964657365.1 uncultured Burkholderiaceae bacterium | reverse complement strand
GGCGTGCACGTGCAGTACCGCGCGTCGCTCGAGAACGATCTCGCCGCCATGCGCGAATGGCAGCCCGATCTCGCCATCGGCACGACGCCGGTGGTGCAGGCCGCCAAGCAGGCGTCGATCCCGTCGCTCTACTTCACGAACCTGATCTCGGCGCGGCCGCTGATGGGCCCGATGGGCGCCGGCTCGCTGGCCCAGGTGATCAACGCCGCGATCGGCAACAAGGCTCGCTTCGACACGATGAGCGCCTTCTTCGGCGGCACCGGCAAGGGCCACGCCGCCGGTGTCTGGGAGACCACGCCCAAGGATCGCCCCGAGTTCAAGGCCGAGACGCGCCGCCAGATGGACAAGCTGGCGAAGAAGCGCAAAGCCGAACAGATGATCTGACCGGGCACGACAAGAACATGTTCGTCATCGACCACGATCGCGCCGGCGGCTACTGGGGAGCGGTGTACGTCTTCACGGCCATCAAGGGCCTGCAGGTCGTCATCGACGGGCCGGTCGGCTGCGAGAACCTGCCGGTCACGTCGGTGCTGCACTACACCGACGCGCTGCCGCCGCACGAGCTGCCGATCGTCGTCACCGGCCTGGCCGAGGAGCAGCTGGGCCGCGAAGGCACCGAAGGCGCGATGAAGCGTGCGCACGCGGTGCTCGACCCCGACCTGCCATCGGTCGTCGTCACCGGCTCGATCGCCGAGATGATCGGCGGCGGCGTCACGCCGCAGGGCACCAACATCCAGCGTTTCCTGCCGCGCACGATCGACGAAGACCAGTGGCAGTGCGCCAACCGCGCCATGTTCTGGCTCTGGTCCGAGTACGGCCTGCGCAAGGTCCCGCAACGGAAGCCGTTCGCCGATCGCCCGGCCGGCGAGAAGCCCCGCGTCAACATCATCGGCCCGTGCTACGGCACGTTCAACATGCCGAGCGATCTCGCGGAGATCCGCCGCCTGGTGCAAGGCATCGGCGCCGAGGTGAACATGGTGTTCCCGCTCGGCAGCCACCTGGCCGACGTCTCGCGCCTGGTCGAGGCCGACGTCAACGTCTGCATGTACCGCGAGTTCGGCCGCATGCTCTGCGAAGCGCTCGAGCGTCCTTACCTGCAGGCGCCGATCGGCCTGCACAGCACGACCAAGTTCCTGCGCTCGCTGGGCGAGTTGCTGGGTCTCGACCCGGAGCCGTTCATCGAGCGCGAGAAGCACACCACGATCAAGCCGATCTGGGACCTGTGGCGCTCGGTGACGCAGGATTTCTTCGGCACCGCCAGCTTCGCGGTCTGCGCCAACGAGACCTACACGCGCGGCCTGCGCCACTTCCTCGAAGACGAGATGGGCCTGCCCTGCAACTTCGCCGTGCCCAGGCTGGCCGGCCAGAAGACCGACAGCGAGGCGATCCGCCAGCTCTGCCGCGACAAGCCGCCGCTGGTGATGTTCGGCAGCTACAACGAGCGCATGTACCTGGCCGAGACGGCCGGCGCCTCGATGATGAAGCCGACCTTCATCGCCGCATCGTTCCCCGGCGCGATCATCCGCCGCCACACCGGCACGCCGTTCATGGGCTACGCCGGCGCGACCTACGTGATCCAGGAGACCTGCAACGCGCTCTTCGACGCGCTGTTCCACATCCTGCCGCTCGGCACCGACATGGACAAGGTCGACCCGACGCCCGCCCGCCTCGCCGACGAGCCGGCCCGCGCCTGGGACGACGAAGCGCAGGCGCTGCTCTCCGAATTCGTGCAGACCGAGCCTGTGCTCGTGCAGATCTCCGCGGCCAAGCGCCTGCGCGACCGCGCCGAGCGCGACGCGAAGACGGCCGGCGAGGAGCGCGTCACCGCGGCACGCGTCTCGCGCTCGCGCGATGCGCTGCGCCAGGGAGAGCCGGCATGACGCAGGCACGTCGAATCATCACGCTCGCCACCGGCGAGCCAACCCCCTTGCCGAAGCGACTCGCGCGCGACGGTCAGTCCAATCGCGCGGGAGACGCGCGGTCCCGGCCGAAAGGCCATTCGTCCAGGAGTCGTTTTTATGCTTGAAGAAAGAAAGGGCTCGCTATCCGGGCTCACGGAACAGGAAGCCAAGGAGTTCCACGGGATTTTCATCACGAGCTTCATCATCTTCACGGTGATCGCGATCGTGGCGCACGTCCTGGTCTGGAACTGGCGTCCCTGGCTCTAACACTGCGACAAAGGGGAAACCAATGGTTGACGTGAAAAACGCGATGTCGCTGGGTCTGTCGAAGCGCGATGACATCGCCTTCGATCTGATCTTTCTGGTCGGTTTTGTCCCGCTGCTGGCGGTCGCCCTGCTGGCGCAATTACTGACGTTGAAGTGGCGCCTCTGGCTGCCCGGCGCGGAAGGTGACTCGTCACTGATCCAGGGCGTTCGGCAAGGGGTCAACAGCTTCATGTCCTACCTCAATTAGGAGATTGATCCATGTGGAGAGTTTGGTTGCTATTCGACCCGCGCCGTGCGCTGGTCGCCTTGTTCACATTCCTGTTCGCGCTCGCGCTGCTGATCCATTTCATCCTGCTCAGCACCGACCGCTTCAACTGGCTCGACGGCCCGCACAAGGCCCGCGCCGTGGTCGGCTCGACGACGTCGATGCCATCGGTGATGGCAACGCCGACCAAGTAGAGCCCGATCCGACAAGAAGAAGAGTGACGGCGGAGCCTCGTCCGGGATCTTTCCGGCGAGCCCGCTGCACCTCGCACCACCAGTTCACGCTCGTTCCGAAGACGCGGGAGACCCGACCATGGCCATGCTGAGTTTCGAGAGGAAGTACCGCGTTCGTGGCGGCACGCTGATCGGAGGCGACCTGTTCGACTTCTGGGTCGGCCCGTTCTTCGTCGGCTTCTTCGGCGTCACGGCGGCGTTCTTCTCCGCCATCGGCACGCTCCTCATCATCTGGGGCGCCTCGCAAGGGCCGACCTGGAATCTCTGGCAGATCTCGATCGCGCCGCCCGACATCTCGTACGGGCTCGGCATGGCGCCGCTCATGGAAGGCGGCCTCTGGCAGCTCATCACCATCTGCGCCATCGGCGCGTTCGTGTCGTGGATGCTGCGCGAGGTGGAGATCTGCCGCAAGCTCGGCATCGGCTACCACGTGCCGTTCGCGTTCGGCGTCGCCATCTTCGCGTACGTCGCGCTCGAGGTGATCCGGCCGCTCCTGATGGGCGCCTGGGGCAACGGCTTCCCGTACGGGATCATGAGCCACCTCGACTGGGTCTCGAACACGGGCTACCAGTACCTGCACTTCCACTACAACCCGGCGCACATGCTCGCCGTGAGCTTCTTCTTCGCCACCGTGTTCGCGCTGTCGCTGCACGGCAGTCTCATCCTGTCGGCCACCAACCCCGCCAAGGGCCAGCCGGTGAAGACGGTCGAGCACGAGAACACCTTTTTCCGGGACACCATCGGCTACTCGATCGGCGCCCTCGGCATCCACCGCCTCGGCCTGTTCCTCGCCCTGTCGGCGGGCTTCTGGAGCGCCGTCTGCATCATCCTCAGCGGCCCGTTCTGGACCCGTGGCTGGCCAGAGTGGTGGAGCTGGTGGCTGAACATGCCGATCTGGCGCTGAACCCCTAGGGCACATCCGAATTCGAACCAGGAGACGCCAGATGGCTCTCGAATACCAGAACCTGTTCACGACAGTCCAGGCCACGACCGGCCGGTCTCCCAACGTGTCGATCGGCCGAGACGACGCCGAGCGCACGCGCGATGTCGTCCATATCCATCTGTTCGGCCGCATCGGCGACGCGCAGATCGGCCCGCTCTATCTCGGCTGGCTCGGCGTCGCATCGGCGCTCTGCTTCTTCATCGGCTTCGAGATCATCGGCCTGAACATGCTGGCCTCGGTGAACTGGGATCCGGTCCAGTTCGTGCGCCAGCTGCCCTGGCTGGCGCTCGAGCCGCCGCCGGCGAAATACGGCCTGTCGATCCCGCCGCTCAACGAAGGCGGCTGGTGGCGCATCGCCGGCTTCTTCCTGACCACCTCGGTGCTGCTCTGGTGGGTGCGCATGTACCGGCGCGCCAAGGCGCTCGGCATGGGCACGCACGTGGCCTGGGCCTTCGCAGCGGCGATCTGGCTGTTCCTCGTGCTCGGCCTGATCCGGCCGCTGCTGATGGGCAGCTTCTCCGAAGCCGTGCCGTTCGGCATCTTCCCGCACCTCGACTGGACGGCGGCGTTCTCGATCCGCTACGGCAACCTCTTCTACAACCCGTTCCACATGCTGTCGATCG
>CAZZVH010000354.1:1704-4235 GCA_964657365.1 uncultured Burkholderiaceae bacterium | reverse complement strand
CTGATCGACGAGCTCGACCGCGCCGACGAACCGTTCGACGCCTTCCTGCTCGAGGTGCTGGCGGAGAATCAGCTGACCATCCCCGAGCTCGGCACGATCAAGGCGACCGCGCCGCCGATCGTCGTCATCACCAGCAACCGCACGCGCGAGATCCACGACGCGCTGAAGCGCCGCTGCCTCTACCACTGGCTCGACTACCCCGATGCGCCGCGCGAGCTCGAGATCGTCCGGCTACGCGCGCCGGGCGCGGCCGAGCGGCTGTCCGCCGAGGTCGTGAACGTCGTGCAGCGGATGCGCACGCTCGACCTGTTCAAGGCGCCGGGCATCGCCGAGACGATCGACTGGATCAACGCGCTCGTCGCGCTCGACGCGATCAGCCTCGATCCGGCGAACGTGCAGGACACGCTCGGCGTGCTGCTCAAGCACCGCGACGACATCGCCAAGATGCAGGGCGCTGACGTGACGAAACTGCTGCTCGAGTTGCGCGAGACGAGCCGCGCCGGTGTTCGCTGAGAACGTCACCCACTTCGCACGCATCCTGCGCGGCGCGGGCATTCCGGTCGGGCCTGACCGCGTCATCGCGGCGCTGCAGGCGATCGAGGCGGTCGGCGTCGATCGGCGCGGCGACGTGCATGCCGCGCTGTCGGCCGTGATGCTCGACCGCCACGAGCAGCAGTCCATCTTCGACGCCGCGTTCAACGCGTTCTGGCGCGATCCGAAGCTGCTCGAACAGATGATGGCGCAGCTGCTGCCGACGATCCAGGGCCGCGGCGAGCGAGACCGCCAGCAGCGCGCCCACCGTCTCGCCGACGCGCTCTCGCCGCCGCGTGCGCCCGAGCCCAAGCGACCGGATGCCGGCCCCGACGAGCAGGTCGACCTCGAGATGACCTTCACCACGTCGGAGCGCGAGCGCCTGCAGCAGGCCGACTTCGAATCCATGACCGTCGACGAGTTCGAGCTCGCCAGGCGCATCGCCGAGGAGCTGCCGCTGCCGTTCGCACCGGTGCGGCGGCGCCGCCGGGAAGCGAGCACGCGCGGCCGCATCGACCTGCGCGGCACGATGCTGGCCATGGCGCGGCAACCGTCGACGCTGCTGCCGCGCTTCAGCGAGCCGCGCCTCGAGCTGCCCTCGCTCGTCGTCCTGCTCGACATCTCGGGCTCGATGGACCGCTACGCGCGGCTGCTGCTCCACTACGTGCACGGGCTGACGCGCCGCCATCTCAAGGTCCACACGCTGACCTTCGGCACGCGCCTCACCAACATCACGCGGGCGCTGCGCAACCGCGACCCGGACGTCGCGCTGGCGCTGGCCTCGGCGCAGGTGCAGGACTGGAAGGGCGGCACCCGGATCGCGTCGTGCCTCGACGACTTCAACCGCCACTGGGCGCGGCGCCTGCTCGGCGGCAACGCCTCGGTGCTGCTCGTCACCGACGGCCTCGACACCGACACGCACGGCGAGCTGACCCGTGCCGCGAAGCAGTTGCGCCTCCTCGCGCACGAGATCGTCTGGCTCAACCCCTTGCTGCGTTTCGACCGCTTCGAGCCGCGCGCCGCCGGCATCCGCGCCATCCTGCCGAACGTCGATCGTTTCCTGCCCGTGCACAACCTCGCGAGCCTGGCCGACCTCGCGACCGCGCTGCGGGCGCCGCCGCCTGCGCGCGGCACGGCCTGGCGGGGTCGCTCCAGGTAGCAGAATCGCACGATGGAACTGCACGGCGATCGACTCATCCCGGCTCCGCTCGCGACGACGTGGGCGGCCCTCAACGATCCGGAGACGCTGAAGTCGTGCATCGCGGGGTGCGAGTCGCTCGAGCGCACCGGCGACGACGCGTACGTCGCCGTCGTGGCGATGAAGATCGGCCCGGTCAGCGCGCGCTTCCGGGGCAACCTGAAGATGACGAACGTCGACGCGCCGAACGGCTACACGATCAACTTCGACGGCCAGGGCGGCGTCGCGGGCTTCGGCAAGGGCTCGGCCGACGTGAAGCTCACGGCCGAAGGCGCTGCGGCGACCCGCCTCGTCTACGCCGCCCGCGCCCAGGTCGGCGGCAAGATGGCGCAGATCGGCTCGCGCCTGATCGACGCGACGGCCGGAAAGATCACGGACGACTTCTTCAGGGCCTTCGAGGCGCACCTGCAGGCCCTTGCCGGGCCGGCTGCGTCGGCCGAGCCTCCGGCGGCGGTGGCACCGATCGACGTCCTGGCCGCGACGGCCGCTTCGCCAGCCGTGCGCGGAGCCGTGTCGACGACCGACTGGGTCCTGATGGCGATCGTCGCGGCCGTGACCCTGATCCTCATCTTCCGCTGAGCCGCGTCCGGCGTCAGCGCGTGGCGCGCTGCCTGACGCACTCGACATAGGCCTCGCCGTCCGGCGGCCGGCCGCTGCGTTGCGAGTCCCAGAGCATGCGGCCGAGGCACTCCATGATCTCGTGATGCGCTTCGTGCGGCGAGCCGCGCCGGGCGACCAGCAGCGCATAGGCCTCGCGGATGCCGCGCGGCTGGTCGATGCCGATCTGCTCGGTGATCGACAG
>CAZZVH010000354.1:0-1694 GCA_964657365.1 uncultured Burkholderiaceae bacterium | reverse complement strand
TCCGGCGCCGCCTCGAGGTCCGTGCCGGCATGGGCGAGATCGCCCGCGTACTCCGGATGGGCGTCGATCCAGTCGGCGGCGATCGTCTCGAGCGGCGTCAGCACCTGGGCGGCACGCCGCTTCGCCGACGCTTCCGCGAAAAAGCGCCGGACATCGGCAGGCGAGGGAGCGAACATCGATCGATTGTCGCGGCGGCCTTCAATTCACGCGAACGGCGCGAACGAATCCTTTGACGGCCCGGGGTCGTGCCGCGCCGAGAATCACAGCGTTTCCACCTGAAGGCCGGGCTCCGGTCCGCACGCCATGAACATCACGACCGAACAGCTCTTCGACAACGCCCGCACCCAGAACGGCTTCACGTCCGAGCCCGTCCACGAGGCGAAGCTGCGCCAGCTCTACGAGATGATGAAGTGGGGCCCGACCTCCGCCAACTGCTCGCCGATGCGCGTCGTCTTCGTCACGTCGGCGGCCGGCAAGGCGAAGATCGTCAACTGCATGTCGCCGGGCAACGTCGAGAAGACCGGATCGGCGCCGGTCGTCGCCATCATCGGCATGGACATGGAGTTCTACGAGAAGCTGCCGCACCTGTTCCCCGCTGCCGATGCGCGCTCCTGGTTCGTCGGCAACAAGCCGTTCGCCGACGAGGCGGCGTTCCGCAACTCGAGCCTGCAGGGCGGCTACTTCATCCTGGCGGCACGCGCCCTCGGCATCGACTGCGGGCCGATGAGCGGCTTCGACGGCGCCAAGGTCGACGAGGAGTTCTGGGCCGGCACCAAGGTCAAGACCAACTTCATCTGCAACCTCGGCCACGGCGACCCGAGCAAGCTCTGGCCGCGCAGCCCCCGCCTGACGTTCGAGGAAGCCTGCCGCTTCGAATGACCCGGCGCTGAGTCAGGGCGGGTCGGACGTCCCGCTCCAGCCGGCACGGGCCTGCCGCTCCGCCGCCTGCTGGCGCTCGATGGCGAACAGCTCCTCGAGTTGCTGGCGGCCCTGCTTGGCAGCGGCGATGAGCCGCGCTTCGTCCTTCCGGTGCGGCGCCACGGTCGCCAGCTGCGCGACGTTGTGGCGGCGGAAACGCAGCGCCAGGTTGCGCGCCTGGTGCGGCTGCCAGCCGAGCTGCTCGAGGGCGCTGCGTGCCGTCATCAACGCCGAGTCGAGCGTCTCGCGCTCGATGAACCGGATGCCCAGCTCGTACAGCTCGTAGTAGTGCTGCACGTTGCGGGCGCGGGCCACGACGATCGCGTCGGGAAAGTTCTCGCGGATCATCTTCGCGCACTCGACGCTCTGCTCGATGTCGTCGATGGCCAGGATGATGACCTTGGCCTTGTCGGCGCCGGCGGTGCGCATCAGGTCGAGCCGCGTCGCGTCGCCGTAATAGACGCGCCAGCCGAACTTGCGCAGCGCCTCGATCGCCTCGGCGTCGTGGTCGAGCACGGTCGACTTGACGCCGTTGGCGAACAGCATGCGGCCGACGATCTGGCCGTAACGGCCGAAGCCGGCGATCAGGACCGGCGCGTTCTGCGGCTCGCTGATCTCCTCGATGCCCGGCCGCTTGCCGCTCGACAGCAGCGGCAGCCACCAGCGGTCGGCGGCGACGATCAGCAGCGGTGTCAGCAGCATCGAGATCGCCACGGCGGCGATCAGGAACGACGACGCCGCGCCGCTGATGACGCCGGCCTGCGTGGCGGTCTGGA
>CAZZVH010000353.1:0-4244 GCA_964657365.1 uncultured Burkholderiaceae bacterium | reverse complement strand
GGCAGCAACGAGAAGGCCTACCGCAGCGTCGAGTTCCTGATCGACTTCTTCCGCTCGACACCGAGCTCGGCGCTGATTCCGCTGTTCCTGCTGATCTTCGGCGTCTCGGACATCAACAAGGTCGCGATCGCCGCGTTCGGCGCCTTCCTGATCGTCGTCTTCAACAGCGCCTACGGCGTCATGAACGCCCGCAAGATGCGCGTGATGGCGGCGCGCGTGATGGGCGCATCGCGCTGGCAGATCTTCAAGGACGTGCTGATCTGGGAGAGCCTGCAGCCGTCGTTCGTCGGCCTGCGCTCGGCCGTCTCGATGGCGCTGGTGATCGTCATCGTCGCCGAGATGTTCATCGGCTCCGACACCGGCCTCGGCCACCGCATCATCGATGCGCAGCAGGTGCTCAACGTCAAGAGCATGTATGCGGCGATCCTCGCGGCCGGCGCGCTCGGCTACCTGCTCAACCTGCTGTTTCTCATGCTGGAGAAACGGCTCATCCACTGGAGCGGCAAGGCATGACCTCCTCCTTGCCCATCGACGCGCTGCCGGCGTCGGCCCTGGAGCCGACCACGGTCCTCAACCTGCGGGCGGCGCCGAAGACGCACGTCACGGTGCGCGGCCTGACCAAGTCGTTCGCCGGTGCGCCGCTCTACGCCGACTTCAACCTCGACATTCCGCGCGGCCAGATCATGTCGATCTTCGGCCCGAACGGCTGCGGCAAGAGCACGCTGATGAACATGATCGCCGGCCTGGTGCCGGCCGATGCCGGCGAGATCCTGTTCGACGGCAAGTCGCTCAAGGACACCAGGATCGGCTACGTCTTCCAGAACTACCGGGACGCCCTGTTCCCGTGGATGACCTCGTGGGACAACGTCGCCTATCCGCTGCGCCGCGCCGGCATGAAGGACGTCGAGGTCAGGGCGCGCGTCGACGAGCTCGCCGCCCTGTTCGAGATCCGCTTCGACCTGAAGCGCTATCCGTACGAGCTCTCCGGTGGCCAGATGCAGACGGTCTGCATCATGCGGTCGATGGCGCCGCGGCCCGAGGTGATGTTCCTGGACGAGCCGTTCTCGGCGCTCGACTTCGAGATGACGCTCTTCATCCGCGAGAAGCTGCAGGAAGCGCACGTCGCCACCGGCGTGACGATGGTGATCGTCTCGCACGATCTCGAGGACGCCGTGTTCCTGGCCGACCGCGTCCTGCTGCTGACGCGCCGGCCGACCCGCATCGCCGAGATCATCCCGTTCGACATGCCGCGGCCGCGCCTGCCCGAGTCGACCGCCGACGAGCGATTCATCAGGGTCAAGGCGCACACGCTCGACGTGTTCCGCCGCGAAGTGGCGAAGTGAAGCGCTCCCCGCCATGACGACAGGCACCGCCGCCCTCCAGGTGCTTCACGCACGGCCCTATCCATACCGCTTCGAGCCCGCATCGACGGCGCTGGTCGTCATCGACATGCAGCGCGACTTCCTCGAGCCGGGCGGCTTCGGCGACGTGCTCGGCAACGACCTGTCGCAGCTGGCCTCGGTGGCGCCGCGCTGCGCCGACCTGCTCGCCTGGGCGCGCGGCCTCGGCCTGCACGTCATCCACACGCAGGAGGCGCACGCGAAGGATCTCGCCGATTGCCCGCCGTCGAAGCTGGCCCGCGGCGGCCTGGCGACGGGCATCGGCGACGCCGGGCCGCTGGGTCGCATCCTCGTCGAGGGCGAGCCCGGCTCCGATTTCGTCGCCGACGCGGCGCCCCTGCCAGGCGAGACCGTCCTGCGCAAGCCCGGCAAGGGCGCGTTCTACGCGACCAACCTCGAGCACCAGTTGCGCTGCCGCGGCATCACGCACCTGCTGTTCGCCGGCGTCACGACCGAAGTCTGCGTGCAGACGAGCATGCGCGAGGCGAACGACCGCGGCTTCGAATGCCTGATCGTGGAAGACTGCACGGGCAGCTATTTCCCCGAGTTCAAGCGCGCCGCCATCGACATGCTGGTCGCGCAAGGCGGCATCATCGGCTGGGCGGCGCCGCTCGCCATGCTGATCGACGCCTCCGAAACGGCCTGACGCGCGCGCCGCCAGTCGCGTCGCCGGCCGCCTCCCACCTGGAATTTCGCCTCCCATGCTGCCCCTCGTCGCTGTCCCGGCCGCCGCCGAACCGCCCCGCGCCAACCTCGCCGAGCACGCCTATGCCGGACTGAAGGCGCTGATCCACGATTTCCAGCTGCTGCCGGGCGACCGCTTCTCGGAAACGGAGATGGGCCAGCGGCTCGGCGTCAGCCGGACGCCGGTGCGCGAGGCGCTCTTCCGGCTGCGCAACGAAGGCTTCCTCGAGGTCGAGAGCAAGAGCGGCTGGTTCATCAAGCCGATCGACTTCGACAAGCTCGACCAGCTCTACGACCTGCGCGTGGTGCTCGAGCTGGCCAGCGTCGCGCGTCTCTGCGCCCGCACGGGCGAATCAGCCGAGCTGGAATCCCTGAAGGCGGCCTGGCTGGTGCCGCCGGTCGAGCGGCTGTCGAGCATGCGCGACGTCGGCGCGCTCGACGAGCAGTTCCACGCCACGCTCGTGCGCGCCGCCGGCAATGCCGAGGTCGCGCGCGTGCACTGGGACGTCACCGAACGGATCCGGATCGTGCGCCGGCTCGATTTCACGCGCGACGACCGGGTCGAGGCCACCTACATCGAGCACGCCAAGATCCTGCGCGCGATCCTGCAGAGGAAGCCGGATCAGGCGCAGCTGCTGCTGCGCAGCCACGTCGAGCAGAGCAAGGTCGAGGTGCGCAAGATCACGCTCGGAACGCTGCACGAGGCGCGCTCGCGGGCAGCAGCTCTCGCATCGCCCTGAGGACTGCGCAGCGTCAGATCCAGTGCAGCAGGCCGGCGGCGCCGAACCCGAAATAGGCGCAGGTGGCCAGGATCACGGCGCCTTCGACCTGCCGATGGCGCATCGCCAGCGCAGGCTGCCAGCTCGCCGACCGGCGCAAGCCGTCGACGTCGGCGTGGATGGCCGGTTCGGGCATCGCGACCGGCATCCCGGGCACGAGTGCCTGACGCGCCGTGGGTGACAGGTAGACGTCCGCGTCGGCAGCACCACCCCCGTCGAACGCGAGGAGGCCGAGGGGCGAGGCGATGGAGAAAAGGGACTTGAGCAGCATGTCGGTGACTTCCAGATCTTTTGAGGCGCTGCGCCTGACGACCATGCGTCCCGGCGTGGGCAGGATTCTGGGGAGCTCGACCCGGCGACCGCGTTCGCCGGCGTGAGGGAACGCACGGCCTCGCTGCAAGATGGCAGCGGAGTGCGCACTCCGGCACGCATCACCGTGCCGAAGTGATGATTCGCGGCGTGAAAGCAACGACTTTCCGGGCCGGCAACGGCGCCGGCGCCGGAGCCCGCGTCGCCGGGGCGTCGGTCCAGCCGGCGCCGGCGCGTCCGGGACGACCCGAACCGATCAGGGGTAGAGGCCGCGCTCCTCGCGTGCGATCAGGATCCGCTCGCAGGCGACCGCGAAGGTCGCGGTGCGCAGGCTGATCTTGTGCCGGTCGGCCGTCTCCCAGATCTTCTTCAGCGCGTCGACCATGATCTTGTCGAGCCGCACGTTGATCTCGTCCTCGCTCCAGAAGAACGAGGAGAAATCCTGCACCCATTCGAAGTAGCTGACCGTGACGCCGCCGGCGTTGCAGATGACGTCGGGCACCACCAGGACGCCGCGGTCGCCGAGCACGTCGTCGGCTTCCGGCAGGGTCGGGCCGTTGGCGCCTTCGAGCACCAGCTTCGCCTTGATGCGCTGCGCCCGGGCCGGCGTGATCTGGCCTTCCAGCGCCGCCGGGATCAGGATGTCGCAGTCGACGTCCCAGAAGGATTCGCCATCGATGCGGCCGGCGCCGTCGATCTTGCCGATCCCGCCGTCGCGCTTGAGCACGTCGTTGACCTTGCCCAGGTCGAAGCCGGACGGCAGGACGACCGTGCCGGTGTGGTCCTGCATGGCGACGATCTTCGCGCCGGCCTGGGCGAAAAGCTCGGCTGCCGACAGCCCGACGTTGCCCATGCCCTGCACCGCGACGCGCGCGCCGTCGAGGTTCATGCCGATGCGCCGCGCGGCTTCGCGGCCGGTCACGAAGACGCCGCGGCCGGTCGCCTTGATGCGGCCCAGCGAGCCGCCGAGATGGATCGGCTTGCCGGTGACGACGCCGGTGGCGGTGGTGCCGGTGTTCATCGAGTACGTGTCCATCATCCAGGCCATGATCTGGCCGTTGGTGTTCACGTC
>CAZZVH010000352.1:0-4247 GCA_964657365.1 uncultured Burkholderiaceae bacterium | reverse complement strand
GCCGTCGCGCCACCTGCAGCAGCTGCGAGCAAGGTCGCCACTGCGCCACCCGCCTCGGCGACGTCGGGCAAGGTCGCCGAGGCGCCGGCCGCCGAATCGGCACGGGCCCGGGCGCTGCTCGAGGGCAAGCCGGTCGCCGCCGCCGATGCGTCGCGATTCGTGGTGCAGGTGGGCGCGTTCGCCGACGCCAATGCGGCGCGCGAGACGCGGCTCAAGGTCGAGAAGCTCGGCCTGCGCACCTACACCCAGATCGCCCAGACGGCCGACGGCAGCCGCATCCGCGTCCGGGTCGGGCCGTTCGCGTCGCGCAGCGAGGCCGACGCGGCGCTCGCCAAGGCCAAGGCGGCAGGCCTCGCAGCCGTCGTGCTGACCCTGTGAGCCGTGGACTGGCAGTCGCTCAACTGGGTCGACATCGCGATGCTCGGCGCGGTGGTCCTCTCGGCCATGGTCGGCTTCACCCGCGGCATCACCTACGAGCTGATGTCGCTGGCCGGCTGGTTCGTCGCCTATTTCGCGGGCCGCTGGCTCGCGCCGCTGATCTCGCCCTATGTGAGCCGCGAAGGCACGACCTTGAATCACGTCGCTTCGTTCGCATGTGCCTTCTTCGTCGTGCTGATCCTGTGGAGCCTGGCCGCGAAGGCGGTCGCCGCATTGATCTCGGCGACGCCGCTGCGGCCGATCGACCGTGCGGTCGGCGGCGCGTTCGGGCTGGTGCGCGGCGGCGTGCTGTTGCTGGTGGTGACGACCATCGTCGTCTTCACGCCCTACGTGCACGCGCGGGAGTGGCGGCAGTCGGTGGTCGCCGTGGCGGTGGAGTCGGTGCTGCGCGAGCTGCTGCCGCTCCTGCCCGACGATGCCGGCGTGCCGGCGCGCGTGATCTGAACGTGAACTGACAAGACGGACTGTCGAGGAACTCGAACCATGTGCGGAATCGTCGGAGTGATCTCGAAGGCGCCGGTCAACCAGCTCATCTACGACGCGCTGCTGCTGCTGCAGCACCGCGGCCAGGATGCGGCCGGCATCGTCACCATGCAGGGCACCAAGTGCTTCATGCAGAAGGCGCGCGGCATGGTCCGCGACGTCTTCCGCACCCGCAACATGCGGGCGCTGCCCGGCACGGTCGGCCTCGGCCAGGTCCGCTACCCGACGGCGGGCAACGCCTACAGCGAAGAAGAGGCGCAGCCGTTCTACGTCAATGCGCCGTACGGCATCGTCCTCGTCCACAACGGCAACCTGACCAACGCACCGGCGCTGAAGCAGGAGCTGTTCGACGTCGACCGCCGCCACATCAACACCGGCAGCGACACCGAGGTGCTGATCAACGTGCTCGCGCACGAGCTCGAAGGCGCGGCGCGCGAATGGCAGCTGACGCCGGACGAGATCTTCACCGCCGTCGCCGCCGTGCACCGTCGCATCAAGGGCTCCTACGCCGTGGTCGCGCTGATCGCCGGCCAGGGCCTGCTCGCCTTCCGCGACCCGTACGGCATCCGGCCGCTCTCGTTCGGTGAAGGCGAAGGCCCGGACGGTCCGGAGGTGATGGTGGCGAGCGAATCGGTGGCGATCGTCGGCACCGGCCACACGCTGACGCGCGACGTCGCGCCCGGCGAGGCGATCTTCATCGATCTCGAAGGCCGCATCCACAGCCGGCAGTGCGCCGAGAACCCGAGCCTGAACCCGTGCATGTTCGAGTACGTGTACCTGGCCCGGCCGGATTCCATCATGGACGGCGTCTCGGTCTACCAGGCCCGGCTCAACCTCGGCGAGACGCTGGCCCAGCGCCTCATCTCGACGATTCCGCCGAACGAGATCGACGTCGTCATCCCGATCCCCGAATCGAGCCGCCCTTCGGCCATGCAGCTGGCGCAGAAGATCGGCAAGCCCTACCGCGAAGGTTTCGTCAAGAACCGCTACGTCGGCCGGACATTCATCATGCCGGGGCAGGGCATCCGCAAGAAATCGGTGCGGCAGAAGCTCAACGCGATCGAGGTCGAATTCAAGGGCCGCAACGTCCTGCTGGTCGACGACTCGATCGTCCGCGGCACGACCTCGAAGGAAATCGTGCAGATGGCGCGCGACGCCGGCGCGAAGAAGGTCTATCTCGCCTCGGCCGCGCCGCCGGTGCGCTTCCCGAACGTCTACGGCATCGACATGCCGACCAAGGACGAGCTGGTCGCGCACGGCCGCACGATCGAGGAGATCCGCCAGTTCATCGGCGCCGATGCCCTGATCTACCAGGACGTCGCGGCGATGAAGCGCGTCGTCTCGGCGCTCAACCCGAAGCTCGACGGCTTCGAGGCCTCGTGCTTCGACGGCCACTACATCACCGGCGACGTCAGCGCCCAGGATTTCGCCGATCTCGCGGCGCAGCGCAAGGCGCAGCTCGACGAGGAAGATCCGGCCAACGACGACCGCTCGCGGCTCGCCCTGCAGAGCGCCACGGAGTCGGCGTGACCGTTCCGCCCTCGAACGACAAGAAGATCCCGCGCGTCTCGTTGCCACCGGGAACCCGGCTCGACACGCTCGCCGTCCGCGAAGGCCTGCCGCCGAGCGCCTGGGGCGAGAACTCCGAGGCGCTGTTCCTGACCAGCAGCTTCGTCCAGCCCGATGCCGCCACCGCCGCCGCGCGCTTCGCGAACGAGGAAGAGGCGTTCATCTATTCGCGCTTCACCAACCCGACGGTGACGATGTTCGAGCGCCGTCTGGCCGCGCTCGAAGGCGCCGGGGCCTGCATCGCCACCTCGTCCGGCATGAGCGCGATCCTGCTGCTCGGCATGGGCCTGCTGAAGGCGGGCGACCACGTCGTCTGCTCGCAGAGCGTGTTCGGCTCGACGGTGATGCTGTTCAGCCGCGAGTTCGGCAAGTTCGGCGTCGAGACGACGTTCGTGTCACAGACCGACGTCGCCGCCTGGCAGGCCGCGGTCCGGCCGAACACGAAGCTGCTGTTCGCCGAATCGCCGACCAATCCGCTCACGGAGGTGTGCGACATCCGCGCGCTGGCTCGGATCGCGCATGGCGCCGGCGCGCTGCTGGCGGTCGACAACTGCTTCTGCACGCCGGCGCTGCAGCGGCCGATCGACTACGGCGCCGATCTCGTCGTCCATTCGGGCACCAAGTATCTCGACGGGCAAGGCCGCGTCATCGCCGGCGCGCTGTGCGCCAGCGAGGCGCTCGTCAACGAGAAATTCGTGCCCGTGATGCGCAGTGCCGGCATGACGCTGTCCGCGTTCAACGCATGGGTCGTGCTGAAGGGCCTCGAGACGCTGTCGATCCGCATGCAGGCGCAGAGCGCGCGTGCGCTGACGCTGGCCACCTGGCTCGAGGGGCAGCCGGGCGTCCAGCGCGTCTTCTATCCTGGTCTGGAATCGCATCCGCAGCACGCGCTGGCGATGGCGCAGCAGTCGGGCAGCGGCGGTGCGGTGGTGTCGTTCGTGGTCCGCTCCGAAGGCGACGCGGCGGCAGCGCGGAAGCGCGCGTTCCACGTCATCGATTCGACCGAGATCCTCTCCATCACCGCCAACCTCGGCGACACCAAGACCACCATCACGCACCCGGCGAGCACCTCGCACGGGCGTCTCGCCGAAGCGCAGCGCCAGGCGGCCGGCATCGTCCAGGGGATGATCCGCGTCGCGGTCGGCCTCGACGACGTTGAGGACATCAAGTCCGACCTCGCGCGCGGCCTGGAGAGCGCATGAGCACCTCGTCCGTTCCTTCCGTGCACGGCCACGTGCGCACGCGCATCGCGCCGTCGCCGACAGGGTTCCTGCATCTCGGCACGGCGCGCACGGCGCTCTTCTCCTGGGCCTTCGCGCGCCACCACCAGGGCGAGTTCGTGCTGCGCATCGAGGACACCGATGTCGCGCGTTCGACCCAGGATTCGGTCGACCAGATCCTGCAGTCGATGCGCTGGCTGGGACTCGACCACGACGAAGGCCCGATCTACCAGATGCAGCGGCTCGATCGCTACCGGGCCGCAGCAGAACAGTTGCTGGAGGAGGGCAGGGCCTACCGCTGCTACACGACGCCGGCCGAGCTGGAGGCCACGCGCGAGGCCCAGCGGGCGCGCGGCGAGAAGCCGCTGTACGACGGCCGCTGGCGTCCGGAGCCGGGCAAGACGCTGCCGCCGATTCCCGAGGGCGTGGCCCCAGTGATCCGCTTCCGAAACCCGGCCGACGGCGTCGTCACCTGGGACGACCTCGTCAAGGGCCCGATCACGATCTCGAACCACGAGATCGACGATCTCGTCATCG
>CAZZVH010000351.1:0-4260 GCA_964657365.1 uncultured Burkholderiaceae bacterium | reverse complement strand
CATGATCCAGATCGAGCCGAACACCAGCAGCATCACGATCAGCAGGCCGAAGGCGAGCGCCATCAGGTTGTTGACGTTGTCTGGCCCCGAGGTCATGTGCAGGAAGAAGACCAGGTGCACGCCCATCTGCGCGATGGCGAGCACCGATAGCGCGATCGGGATGCTCGGCTCCCAGACCAGCGTGCTGCGGGCGATGTAGAACGAGACGAACGTGAGCCCGGTCGCGAGGACGAAGCCGATGAGATAGCCGTAGACGCCCTTGGCGACGTCGTGCTGCGCCTCTTCGTCGCCGGGCGCGATGTCGCCGAAGGCGGTGTGGCTGTGCCCGGTGTCGTGGCCGACGAGCTCGTCGGCGTCGTGCGTGATCGCGTTGCTCATACGGCCATTCCCACCAGATAGACCAGGCTGAACAGCGCCACCCAGATGATGTCGAGCGTGTGCCAGAACAGGCTGAAGCAGAGGATGCGACGCATGATGTCGTCGCGGAAGCCCTTGGCCCGCACCTGGGCCATCATCGTCAGCAGCCAGAGGAGGCCGGCGGTCACGTGCAGGCCGTGGCAGCCGATCAGGGCGAAGAACGCGGAGAGGAAGGCGCTGCGCTGCGGGCCGGCGCCGTGCTCGATCATCTCCCGGAACTCGCGCAGCTCGATGAACAGGAACGCGGCGCCGAGCACGAACGTGACGGCCATCGACGCGTAGAACAGCGTGCGCCGGTTCGCGCTGGCGCCGAGGCCGGCGAACCCGCAGAAGAGCGTCGACGTGAGCAGGCAGGCGGTCTCGATGCCGACCGTCTGCATGCTGAAGAGGTCGCGCCCCGTGGGGCCGCCGGCGGTGCTGTCGGTCAGCACCGCGTAGGTCGCGAAAAAGGCAGCGAACAGGATGATGTCGCTGATCAGGAAGATCCAGAAGCCGTAGCCGACGACGATCCGCTTCGACTCGCCGTGCTCCGTGCCTTCGCTCAGGCTGGCGGCGTGCCCGTGATGGCCATGGCTGGCCGTTGGAAGAATCGCGGTCGCGCTGCTCATGTGATGGGCTGCAAGGTGGCGAGCGCGGCTCTCCGCGCGCTGCGGTTGGCGCGGTCGACCTTGGCGATGGTCGAGGCGGGGATGAGTTCCTCGTGCTCGTCGCGCCAGGCGAGGACCACGAAGGTGGCGTAGGCGCCGAGGAACGACGCGATCACCAGCCACCAGATGTGCCAGATCAACGCGAAGCCCATGATGGTGGAGAAGAAGGCGCAGATGAAGCCGGTCGGGCTGTTGCGCGGCATCTCGATGTCGACGTACTCCGGCTCGCTGCGCAGCTGCTTGTTCTCGATCGCCTTCTGCTTGATGCGCCAGTAGGCTTCCTCGCCCGTCACCTCGGGCAGGACCGCGAAGTTGAACATCGGCGGCGGCGACGGCGTCGACCATTCGAGCGAGCGGCCGTTCCACGGGTCGCCGGTCAGGTCGCGCAGCTCTTCACGGTGCTTGATGCTGTAGAACAGCTGCACCACCTGCAGGACGATGCCGATGAAGATCAGCACCGCGCCGACCGCTGCGACGATCAGCCAGGGCTGCCATGCCGGCACGTCGTAGTGCTGCATCCGGCGCGTCATGCCCATCAGGCCGAGGACGTAGAGCGGCATGAAGGCGACGTAGAAGCCGACGATCCAGAACCAGAAGGCGGCCTTGCCCAGCCCCTCGTGCAGCTTGAAGCCGATCGCCTTCGGGAACCAGTACTCGTAGCCGGCGAAGCAGCCGAACAGCACGCCGCCGATGATGACGTTGTGGAAGTGCGCGACCAGGAACAGGCTGTTGTGCAGCACGAAGTCGGCCGGCGGCACCGCCATCAGCACGCCGGTCATGCCGCCGATCACGAAGGTGACGATGAAGCCGATCGCCCAGAGCGTTGGCGCGGTGAAGCGGATGCGGCCGCCGTACATCGTGAACAGCCAGTTGAACACCTTCACGCCCGTGGGCACCGCGATCACCATCGTGGCGATGCCGAAGATGGCGTTGACGTCGGCGCCGGCGCCCATGGTGAAGAAGTGGTGCAGCCAGACCATGAAGGCGAGGATGCAGATCGCCATCGTCGCCGCGACCATCGAGCGGTAGCCGAACAGCGGCTTGCCGGAGAACGTGGAGAGTACTTCCGAGAAGATGCCGAAGGCCGGCAGCACCAGGATGTAGACCTCGGGGTGGCCCCAGGCCCAGATCAGGTTCATGAACATCATGACGTTGCCGCCGGCGTCGTTCGTGAAGAAGTGGAAGCCGAGGTAACGGTCGAGCAGCAGCATCGCGAAGGTCGCCGTGAGGATCGGGAACGCGGCGACGATGAGCAGGTTCGACGCCAGCGTCGTCCAGCAGAACATCGGCATGCGCAGGTAGTTCATCCCGGGCGCACGCACTTTGAGCACGGTGGTGACGAGGTTGATGCCGGAGAGCAGCGTGCCCACCCCCGAGATCTGCAAGGCCCACAGGTAGTAGTCGACACCGACCCCGGGCGAGTAGGCGAGCTCCGAAAGCGGCGGGTAGGGCAGCCAGCCGGTGCGCGCGAATTCGCCGACGATGAGCGAGATGTTGACCAGCAACGCGCCCGTCGCCGTCAGCCAGAAGCCGACCGAGTTCAGCGTCGGGAAGGCGACGTCGCGGGCGCCGAGCTGCAGCGGCACCACGAAGTTCATCAGGCCGATGACGAACGGCATGGCGACGAAGAAGATCATCATCGTGCCGTGGGCCGAGAAGATCTGGTTGTAGTGGTCGGGCGGCAGATAGCCGCCGGAGTGCAGGGCCAGCGCCTGCTGCGAGCGCATCAGAAGCGCGTCGCTGAAGCCGCGCAACAGCATCACCATCGCCAGGATGATGTACATCACGCCGATGCGCTTGTGGTCGACGCTCGTGAACCATTCCTTCCACAGGTAGGGAAGGTGGCCCTTGGCGACGATCCACACCAGGATGGCGGTGATGGCGACGGCGACGACCGCCGACGTGACCATGACGATGGGCTCGTGGAACGGGATGGCTTCCCACGTCAGCTTGCCGAAGAGATTCACTGCGTCGCCTTGCTTGCTTCTGCTGCGCCGGCACGTTCGGTGCCCGGCCCGGCGCTGGCCGGGATCTTCTGCGTCACGACCTTCTGGAACAGGCCGGCCTCGGTGCTGCCGAAGGTGGAGGGGCGCACCGCCACGCTCTGCTTCGCGAGCGCCATGTAGCTGGCCGTGTCGAGAGGCGTGCCCGCAGCCTTGGTCGCCGCGACCCAGGACGCGAACTGGTCGGCCGGCAGGGCACGCACCTCGAAGTGCATGTCGGAAAAGCCGTCGCCGCTGTAGTGCGCGGACAGGCCGGCGAAGGTGCCGGGCCGGTCCGCGTGCAGGTTCAGTTCGGTCGCCATGCCGTTCATGGTGTAGATCATGCTGCCGAGCTGCGGCACGAAGAAGCTGTTCATGACGCTGCCCGAGGTGAGCGTGAAGTGCAGCGGCACGCCGGCCGGCACGACCAGCTCGTTGACACTGGCGACGTTCTGGCCGGGATAGATGAAGAGCCACTTCCAATCGAGCGAGACGACCTGGATGTCGATCGCGGCGATCTTCGAATCGATCGGTTTCGCCGGATCGAGCTCGTGCGAGCCGATCCAGGCGACGCCGCCGAGCAGGATGATGACCATCACCGGGATCGACCAGACGACCAGCTCGATCCGCCCGGAATATTCCCAGTTGGGCAGGTAGCGCGCCCGTTTGTTGGAGGCCCGGTACCACCAGGCGACGCCCAGCGTCGCGACGATCGTTGGCACGACGATGGCCAGCATGATGGCCACGGAGTCGATGAGGATGGTCTTGTCGGCCTGGGCGACCGGGCCGCGCGGATCGAGGACGGCGAGGCCGCAGCCGCTCAGCAGCAGTGCGGACGCCACTCCCGCGGCAGCGATCGGCAGGCGTTGCGGGAGGGGGGGCGGCATGGCGACACGAAGCTTAACCGTGCCGGCCGGTTGCCGGGCCGCGGCCGCGCCAATCCCTGGAAAAGCGAGTTGCCGGCGCTGGATCGATCCTGCATGATCCCCGCCGTCCGCCGGAGAGTCCCAGCCATGGCCACCACGCAGGAAACCTTGAACGACGCGATCCTCAGGATCCGCAACATCGACAAGCACCTCGGGAAGTTCGACAAGGACTTCAAGGCCCTGAGTGAAGGCCTCCAGGCGGGGATCGACGACGAAAGCAAGGAAGAGATCGAATTCTGGCAGCCCAAGCTCGCCCCGACCGTGACCGAACTCGACCAGATGCTCGAT
>CAZZVH010000350.1:0-4266 GCA_964657365.1 uncultured Burkholderiaceae bacterium | reverse complement strand
CGGCTCGCGATGCTGCGCAACATGTGCGTCTCGCTGCTTCGCCACGAAGCGATCAAGACCACGCTGCCCAAGGCCAAGGAGCTGCGCCGCGTCGTCGAGCCGCTCATCACGCTGGCCAAGGAGCCGACGCTGGCGCACCGCCGCCTGGCGTTCGACCGCACCCGCGACCGCGAGATCGTGGCCAAGCTCTTCAACGAGCTCGGCCCGCGCTACAAGGCCCGTCCGGGCGGCTACACCCGCATCCTGAAGATGGGCTTTCGCGTCGGCGACAACGCGCCGATGGCATTCGTCGAGCTGGTCGATCGGCCGGCTCCGGTCGAGACCGACGCCGGCGACGACAAGTCCTGATCGACGTCTGATCCCGCGAGGCGAGCCATGGCAGCGCCCCTGCTGCGCATCGCCCACCTGACGAAGAAGTTCGGCAACGCGACGGTCGTCGACGACCTGTCGTTCCAGATCATGCCCGGCGAATGCCTCGGCGTGATCGGCCCGAACGGCGCCGGCAAGACGACGACCATCCGCATCTGCCTGGGCCTCACCGGGCCCGACAGCGGCGAGATCGAGGCGTTCGAATTGCCGTTGCCGGAGCAGGTGCGCGAGGCGAAGAAGCGCATCGGCGTCGTCAGCCAGTTCGACAGCCTCGACCCCGATTTCACCTGCGCCGAGAACCTGCGCGTCTACGGCGCGTACTTCGGCCTGTCGCGCGCCGTGATCGACGAGCGGGTGCCGAAGCTGCTCGAGTTCGCGGCGCTGCAGTCGAAGGCCAACGTCAAGCCTGGCGAGTTGTCGGGCGGCATGAAGCGTCGTCTCTCGCTCGGCCGCGCGCTCATCAACGACCCCGACCTGCTGATCCTCGACGAGCCCACGACCGGACTCGACCCGCAAGCGCGCCACCTGATGTGGGAGCGGCTGCAGAAGCTCCTGCAGGAAGGCAAGGCGATCCTGCTGACGACCCACTTCATGGACGAGGCCGAGCGGCTGTGCGACCGTCTGCTGGTGCTCGACCACGGCAAGAAGATCGCCGAAGGCACGCCGCGCGGCCTGATCGCCCAGCATCTCGAAAGCGACGTGGTCGAGGTCTACGGCGAAGGCGCGTTGCTGGCGGGGCGCGACCACGCCGGTCTCGCGGAGCGCGTCGAAAGCAGCGGCGAGACCGTCTTCTTCTACCTGCGCAACGCCAGGCCGCTGCTCGACGCACTGGCCGACGACCCGAGCGTGCGCTACCTGCACCGGCCCGCCAACCTCGAGGACCTCTTCCTCAAGATGACCGGCCGCCAGATCCGCGACGACGCCTGAGCCTTCGCATGTCGCACATCTCCTTCTACGCCCGCCCCCAGGTGACCGCCCGTTTCTGGCCGGTGGTGATGCGCAACCTCCTGGTCTGGAAGAAGCTCGCGCTGCCGAGCATCCTGGGCAACATCGCCGAGCCGCTGATCACGCTCGTGGCGTTCGGCTACGGGGTCGGCTCGCTCATCGGCAGCGTCGGCGGCATGCCCTACATCCAGTACCTCGCATCCGGCAGCGTGGCGGTGAGCGCGGCCCTGGCCGCGACCTTCGAGGCCCTGTACTCCGCCTACTCGCGCATGGCGATCCAGAAGACCTGGGATTCCATCCTCAATGCACCGATCGCGCTCGACGACATCGTCTTCGCCGAGATGCTCTGGGCGGCGATGAAGTCGCTGTTCTCGTGCGCGGCGATCCTGGTGGTCGTGTTCCTGCTCGACATCAGCCGGGCGCCGACCATGCTGCTGGCCTTGCCGGTGCTCGGCCTGGCCGGCATCACGTTCGCGTCGATCGGCCTGGTCTTCAATGCGGTCGCGAAGGGCTACGACTTCTTCACGTACTACTTCACCCTCGTCATCACGCCGATGACCTTTCTCTCGGGCGTCTATTTCCCGATCGCGCAGATGCCGCCCTGGTTGCAGACGGTTGCACAAGTCCTGCCCCTGAAGGCGGCTGTCGATCTGGTTCGTCCACTCGTTCTCGGAATGTGGCCGGTCGACCCGGTTCGGCCGTTCCTGATCCTCACGGCGTACGCGGCTTGCGGCTACTATCTGGCGCTCGTGTTGACCCGGCGTCGTTTCTTCCGATAGAAGCGCTGCCGACAGATTCCCGCACGGGCGTCGACCAAGCCGTCATGCAAGCTCTTCCTGCACCGCCCGCCGTGTTCCCTGTCGCCGACGTCGTTCGCCGGACGGGGCATCTGGCTCGACGCGCGCTCATGCTGTTGCTGGCGATCGCAGGCCATGCGTTCTGGCATCCGGCGCTCGCCGCGGACGACTTCCTCGACCCCGACAAGGCCTTCCAGTTCTCGGCGCGCCCGCTCGACGCGAAGACGATCGAGGTGACGTTCGACATCGCGCCGGGCTACTACCTCTACCGCGACCAGTTCAAGTTCGCCGCGCAGGGTGCGACGCTCGGAACGCCCGTGATTCCACCGGGCAAGACCAAGTTCGACGAGACCTTCCAGAAAACCGTCGAGACCTACCGCAACGTCGTCAAGATCAGCGTGCCGGTGGAGAGTGCGTCCGGCGCATTCCGATTCGTCACGACGAGCCAGGGCTGCGCCGATGCGGGCCTCTGCTACCCGCCGCAGCAGAGCGTCGCGACGGTCAGTCTCGCGGGCTTCGGCGGAACCGGGTCGGTGCAGCCGGTGGCTGCGACGGACGGTGCTGCAGCGGGTCCCGGCCCCGGTGCCGGTCCGACGACCGTCGCGACGGCTTCGAACGTCGCGTCCCCGGCGAACTCCGTCGCGGCCGCCAAGGGCGACGCCGGCGCCATCGAGACCGTCCTGCGCAGCGGCGCCTTCTGGCCGATCGTCGGCGCGTTCTTCATCGCCGGCCTGCTCCTGTCCCTGACGCCGTGCGTCCTGCCGATGCTGCCGATCGTCTCGTCGATCATCGTCGGCCAGGGTGGGTACGGCGGCGGTGGCGGCGCCGCACTGGCGGGCGGACCGTCGACGGGTCGTTCCGTGCCCGTGTCGCGCGCGCGCGGTTTCACGCTCGCGGCGTCGTATTCCTTCGGCATGGCGATCGTCTACACAGCCTTCGGCGTTGCCGCGGGGCTGGCCGGCGAAGGGCTTGCCGCGGCGCTTCAGAACCCGTGGGTGCTCGGCACGTTCGCCCTCGGTCTGGTGGCGCTCTCCCTGTCGATGTTCGGGGTCTACGAACTGCAACTGCCAGACGCGCTGGCGTGCCGGTTCACCGAGGCGGCGCAACGCATCCCCGCTGGCCGCGTGGCCAGCGTCTGTGCGATGGGCGGCGTCTCTGCACTCATCGTCAGCCCTTGCGTGGCCGCTCCGCTCGCCGGCGCGCTGCTCTACCTCAGCCAGACGCGAGACGTCTGGCTCGGCGGGACGGCGCTGTTCTCGCTGGCCGCCGGCATGAGCGTGCCGCTGCTGCTGGTCGGCGCATCGGCCGGTGCGTTGCTGCCACGCGCCGGAGCCTGGATGGTCGAAGTGAAGCTGGCCTTCGGTGTGCTGCTTCTGGGCGTCGCGCTGTGGACGGTGCAGCCGGTGATGCCGCCGCCGGTCGTTCTCGCCTGTTGGGGCTTGCTCGCCCTCGGCGCCGCGGCATTGGCGGTCGCAAGGGGCCGCGCCGCCGGAATCGCGGTGGCGGGCCGAGCCGCGGTCTCTGCCGTCGGCACGTCGAAGCTTCACGCCAACTGGCGCTACGCGATCGCCGGCGTGCTGGGCCTGGTCGGGCTGCTCGAGATCGTCGGCGCGGCCGCCGGCGGTGACGATCCGCTGCAGCCGCTCGCCCGCCTCGCCGCGCACAACGATCGGGGCGCCGCCGCCACCGGATTGCAGTTCGCCGCCGTCCGGAGCTCCGACGAGCTGGATGCCGCGATTCGGTCCGCCGGCCGGCCCGTGGTGCTCGATTTCTATGCCGACTGGTGCGTCTCGTGCAAGGAGATGGAGCGTTTCGTCTTCACCGACGCAGCCGTGCAGAAACGTCTTGCCGGCGCCCTGCTGCTGCGCGCCGACGTCACCGCCAACAACCTGCAGGACCGTGAGCTGTTGCGCCGCTTCCACCTGTTCGGGCCGCCGACGACGATCTTCTTCGACGCCAAGGGCAACGAGATCGCACCGGCCCGCCTGATCGGCTACCAGAACACCGAACGCTTCCTCGAGACCTTGCGGAGCGCAGGCCTCTGAGGCCAGCCGGCTGCGCGCTGCTGCTATACTTCGAGGCTCAGTCGCGAGGTGGAGCAGTCTGGTAGCTCGTTGGGCTCATAACCCAAAGGTCGCAGGTTCAAATCCTGCCC
>CAZZVH010000349.1:0-4270 GCA_964657365.1 uncultured Burkholderiaceae bacterium | reverse complement strand
CTGAAGGACGGCTACTACGTCAACCTCGGCATCGGCTTGCCCACGCTGGTGGCCAACCACGTCAATCCCGACATCGAGGTCTGGCTGCAGAGCGAGAACGGCATGCTCGGCATCGGCCCGTTCCCGACCGAGGACGAGGTCGACGCCGACCTCATCAACGCCGGCAAGCAGACGGTGACGACGATCCCCGGCTCGTCGATCTTCGGCTCGCACGATTCGTTCGCGATGATCCGCGGCGGCAAGATCAATCTCTCGATCCTCGGCGCCATGCAGGTGAGCGAGAAGGGCGATCTCGCCAACTGGATGATTCCCGGCAAGATGGTCAAGGGCATGGGCGGGGCGATGGATCTCGTCGCCGGCGTCGAGCGCGTGCTGGTCCTGATGGAGCACGTCGCGAAGAAGAAGGACGGCACCGTCGATCTCAAGATCCTGCCCGCCTGCACCTTGCCGCTCACCGGGCTCGGCGTCGTCAACCGCATCATCACCGACCTCGCCGTGATGGACGTGACGCCTTCCGGGCTGCAGGTGGTCGCCATCGCCGACGGCGTGTCGCGCGACGAGCTGCAGTCGAAGACCGGCGTCGAGCTGATCTTCTGACCATGCTGGCGGCGGCGCGCCCGTCGGCCGCCGCCGGGCTCAGCTCTGCTGCTGCCGGCGGAGCTCCTTCCGCTTCATGTCCAGGTAGTCGGCCTGGTCCATCTCGTGCAGCTGGGGCGCGTAGCGTTCGGTGCTCGCATACCAGTCGCGGATGCGCTTCTCCGGCTGGTCGGCCACGGGCAGCGAAACGGCGCCCAGATAGGCCTCGATCGCGAGGTAGTAGCGCATCGTGTTGCGTTCGAGCAGCCCCAGCACGCCGTCGATGTACACCGGCTTGCCGTTCTCCTGCCTGGCGACGGTGAAGCCGACCTTGTCGCGCCCCATGGTCGCCAGGTAGGTCTTCATCGCCATCCGCGCCGCGAAGCCGTAGCCGTAGGCATACGACATGTGGACAAGCGTGCGCCGCGCGTCGAGCGGCACGGCTTCGACGACGATCCGGTAGTCCTTGGTGCTCAGGGGCCCTTCGTCGGCGCCGAGCAGCACCTGAAGATAGTCAGGCGTCGCCGCGGCGACACGGAACGCGAAGGCCAGGGCATAGGCATCCTCGAGCGGTTGGTCGAACTTGCGGCCGACGCTCAGGTCGAGCGTCTTCTTGCCGGGCTCGACATGGCATCGCTTGACGTTGAGGTGCAGGATGAGGATGTCGCACCAGTGGTCGATCGACGCGAGCGACTGCTCCACCTCCGCGAACGGATGATCGACGACCGCGTGGACATCGCCCTTCAGGTCGTCCGACGCCTGCGTCGACTCGAGCACGAGCGGCTTGCCGAAGGCGTTGTTCTCGAACTTCGCGTGCAGCGCCGCATAGCTGTTGCGCAACGATGCCGCGTCCTGCGCGAGCGAGGCAGTCGAGACCGCGCACAGGAGGCCAGACAACACCGCGCCAACGATCGATCGCCTCACAGCCGGGCTCCCACGAGCGCCCCGTGCGCTCTCCGTCTCATGCTACCCGCATCGCCCTGGCCGCCGCGCCGACCAGCGCCGGGCCGGCGTAGATGAAGCCGGTGTAGATCTGCACGATGTCGGCGCCGGCGGCGCGCTTGGCGACCGCATCGGCCGCGCTCGCGACGCCGCCCACGCCGATGATCGGAAAGGCAGGGCCCAGCGCTGCCCGCAGATGCCTGACGACGCGGTTCGAGGCGACCAGCAGCGGCGATCCGGACAACCCGCCCGCCTCGTTGCCGTGCTTCACGCCGAGGACCGCGTCGCGAGACAAGGTGGTGTTGGTGGCGACGACGCCGTCGATGGCGTGCTTCTGCAGGATGCCCGCGATCGCCTCGATCTGGCCGACGTCGAGGTCGGGCGCGATCTTCAGGAAGATCGGCACCTGCCGGCCATGCTCGTCGGCGAGCTCGGTGCGGCGCGAGCGGATCGACCCGAGCAGGGCATCGAGCATCATGTCGCCCTGGAGCGCCCGCAGGTTGGCGGTGTTCGGGCTGGAGATGTTGACGGTGACGTAGTCGGCGTGCGGGTAGACGCCGGCCAGGCAGGCCAGGTAGTCGTCGGCGGCGCGTTCGATCGGCGTGGCGGCGTTCTTGCCGATGTTGAGGCCGAGGATGCCGCCGCCGCTGCGAAAGCGCGCCTGCCGCACGTTGCGCACGAAGGCGGCGAGGCCGTCGTTGTTGAAGCCGAGCCGATTGATCAGGGCGTGCCGTTCAGGCAGCCGGAACATGCGTGGCTTCGGGTTGCCGGATTGCGCGAGTGGCGTCACCGTGCCGACTTCGACGCTGCCGAAGCCCATGGCACCGAACGCATCGATGCAGCGACCGTTCTTGTCGAGCCCCGCCGCCAGGCCGATCCGGTTCGGGAAGCGCAGGCCGGCGAGCGTGACGGGATCGTCGACCCGCGGGGACGAGACGGCGCAGACGAGCGGGGTCCGCTGGATCGTCGCCAGGGCGGCGAGTGTCAGGTCGTGGGCCTGCTCCGGGTCGAGACCGAACAGGAACGGGCGGGCGAGCGGGTAGGGAAGGATCGGCATGCGGCGGGCGGATTCTGGCATTGCCGTTGCATACTGGCGGGTCGACCCCGATCCAGCCCCGGACACAGAGCCGGGCCACCTTGCGCATGACCGAACTACGCATCGAAAAAGACACCTTCGGCGACATCGGCGTTCCCGCCGATCGCCTCTGGGGCGCGCAGACCGAGCGCTCGCTCCACCACTTCGACATCTCGACCGAGAAGATGGCGCCCGAGCTGATCCGGGCGCTGGCGCTGGTCAAGCGCAGCGCCGCCGTCGTCAATCTCGGTCTCGGCACGCTCGATGCGAAGAAAGCCGGCGCGATCGTCGCCGCGGCCGACGAGGTGCTGGCCGGGCTTCACGACGGCGAATTTCCGCTGGCCGTCTGGCAGACGGGCTCCGGCACCCAGACCAACATGAACATGAACGAGGTGCTGGCCAACCGCGCCTCGCAGCTGATGGGCGGCGTCGCCGGGGAGACGCGGCTCGTCCACCCGAACGACGACGTCAATCGCGGCCAGTCGTCGAACGACGTCTTTCCGACGGCGATGAGCGTGGCGGCGGTCGAGTCGGTCGTGCAGCGGCTGCTGCCGTCGGTGGAGACCCTGCGCCTGACGCTCAAGGCGAAAGCGACCGACTTCGCCGAGATCGTCAAGATCGGCCGCACCCATCTTCAGGACGCGACGCCATTGACGCTCGGCCAGGAGATCTCCGGCTGGGTGTCGCAGCTGGAGCATGGCCTGGTCCACGTGGTCGCGGCGATGCCGCACCTGTGCGAGCTCGCGCTCGGCGGCACCGCCGTCGGCACCGGCCTCAACGCGCCGCCGAAGTTCGGGGAGAAGGTCGCGGCCGAGCTGGCGGAACGCACCGGGCTGCCGTTTGTGTCGGCACCGAACAAGTTCGAGGCGCTGGCCGCGCACGACGCGATCGTCCATGCGCACGGCGCCCTGAAGACGCTCGCCGCCTCGTTCATGAAGATCGCCAACGACGTGCGCTGGCTCGCTTCCGGCCCGCGCTCCGGCCTCGGCGAGATCCGCATCCCGGAGAACGAGCCGGGCAGCTCGATCATGCCCGGCAAGGTCAACCCGACGCAGTGCGAGGCGCTGACGATGCTCTCGGCGCAGGTGCTCGGCAACGACGTCGCCATCAACATCGCCGGTGCGTCCGGCAATTTCGAGCTGAACGTCTTCAAGCCGGTCCTGATCCACAACTTCCTGCAGAGCGCGCGCCTGCTGGCCGACGGCGCGCGCAGCTTCGAGGAGCATTGCGCGCGCGGCATCGAGCCCGACCGGGACCGCATCGCCGAGCTCGTGCAACGGTCGCTGATGCTGGTGACTGCGCTCAATCCGCACATCGGCTACGACAAGGCCGCGAAGATCGCCAAGAGCGCGCATGCCAGTGGCTCGACGCTGCGCGACGCGGCGCTCGCGTCCGGCTGGGTGACGGGCGAGCAGTTCGATGCCTGGGTGGTCGCCGGCGACATGGTCGGCCCGAAGTGAGCAAAGCCGCCGCGGTCTCGCAGCGCAGCGCCGCCGCCGGCTGGAGCCAGGCCGAGCTCAAGCGACAGGTCGGCATCGCGGCGCTGGCCTACGTGGCGCCGCGCAGCATCGTCGGCGTCGGCACCGGCACCACGGTGAACTGCTTCATCGACGCGCTCGCCGCACGCGCCGCCGACATCGACGGCGCGGTCTCGAGCAGCGAGGCCAGCAGCGAACG
>CAZZVH010000348.1:0-4280 GCA_964657365.1 uncultured Burkholderiaceae bacterium | reverse complement strand
CCACGCGACAGGTGCGAGCGGAACTTGACCCATTCGAAGGCTTCGCCCGGGCTCTTGCCGAAGGCGTCGTCGTCGACCATGCGCTGGAATTCGAGCCACGTCTGGTTCTGCGTCTCCCAGACCTCGGTGGTCAGCGTGCCGCGCACCGCACGTGCGTTCTCGCGCGCCTGCATCAGGCAGCTGCGGATCGACGAGCCATTGGCCGCGTCGCTCACCATGTAGTCCATGACGCTCTTGGGCGTGACCTCGCCGTGGCGCTTCGCGAAGTCGCCGGTCAGCTCGCTGATGCTGAGCAGGCCGCGCCAGCCCTGCTCCGCCGCGCCGTCGGATTGCGGCAGCAGCGACATCTGGTAGTTGACGTCGAGCATGCGCGCCGTGTTCTCGGCGCGCTCCATGTAGCGCGCCATCCAGAAGAGATGGTCGGCAGTTCTAGAGAGCATCGCGCCGCCCCTTCATGCTTCGAGGATCCAGGTGTCCTTGGTGCCGCCGCCCTGGGAGGAGTTGACGACGAGCGAGCCTTCCTTCAGCGCCACGCGGGTCAGCCCGCCGGGCACCATCTGCACGGTCTTGCCCGAGAGGACGAACGGCCGCAGGTCGATGTGGCGCGGGGCGATGCCGCTCTCGACGAACGTGGGGCAGGTCGACAGCGCGAGCGTGGGCTGGGCGATGTAGCGGGAGGGATCCGCCACCACAGCGCCGCGGAAGGCCTCGATCTCGGCCTTGGTCGCCGCCGGCCCGACCAGCATCCCGTAGCCGCCCGCGCCATGCACTTCCTTGACGACCAGCTCGCCGAGGTGGGCGAGGATGTACGACAGGTCTTTCGGGTCGCGACCCTGGTACGTGGGCACGTTCGCCAGGATCGGCTTCTCGCCGAGGTAGAACTCGATCATCTTCGGCACGTAGGGGTAGATCGACTTGTCGTCGGCGACGCCGGTGCCGATGGCGTTCGAGAGCGTCACGTTGCCGGCCCGGTACGCCGCCAGCAGCCCGGCGCAGCCGAGCGACGAATCGGCGCGGAAGGCGAGCGGATCGAGGAAGTCGTCGTCGAGACGGCGATAGATCACGTCGACCCGCTTCGGGCCCTGCGTCGTCCGCATGTAGACGAAGTTGTCGTCGACGAACAGGTCCTGCCCCTCGACCAACTCGATGCCCATCTGCTGGGCCAGGAACGCGTGCTCGAAGTAGGCGCTGTTGTACATGCCGGGCGTCAGCACGACCACCACCGGATCGTTCACCGCCGCCGGGGCGACCGAACGCAAGGTCTCGAGCAGCAGGTCCGGATAGTGGGCGACCGGCGCGACGCGGTGCCGGCTGAACAGCTCCGGGAACAGCCGCATCATCATCTTGCGGTTCTCGAGCATGTAGCTGACGCCGCTCGGCACGCGCAGGTTGTCTTCGAGGACGTAGTAGCTGCCCGAGCCGTCGGGATTGGCGGCGCGCACGATGTCGATGCCGGCGATGTGCGAGTAGATGCCGCCCGGCACGTCGACGCCCTTCATCTCGGGGCGGTACTGGGCGTTGTGCATGACCTGCTCGAACGGCACCAGCCCCGCCTTCAGGATCGCCTGCTCGTGGTAGACGTCGTAGACGAAGCGGTTGAGCGCAGTGACGCGCTGGCGCAGGCCGCGCTCCATCTCGCGCCATTCGTGGGCCGGGATCACCCGGGGGATCAGGTCGAACGGAATCAGCCGCTCGGTGCCGTCGCCGTCTTCGTCCTTCGCGCCGTAGACCGCGAACGTGATGCCGACGCGGCGGAAGATCACTTCCGCTTCCTCGCGGCGCGAGCGCATCACCTGCGGCGGTTGCTCCGAGAGCCAGCGGTCGTAGCCACGGTAGTGTTCGCGGACCGCATCGCCGCTTTCCCGCATCTCGTCGAAGCCGACAGTCATTCAAAACCCTCCGTCCTCGGAGGGTAGCAAAGTCCGCGCCCGGCGTGGATTCAATCGGCGGCCGGTGCCTCGGCATGCTGCCAGTAGCGGCGGGCGACGTCGCGTTCGCAGACACCGTCGGGCGGCCCGTCGGCGAGCCACTGCCAGGCGCCGCAGGACGGGCTCGCGACGATCGTCGCACCCCGCGCCCTGTAGCGGTCGACGACATCCGGCGCCGGGTGGTGGAAGCGGTTCCGGTAGCCGGCCTGGAAGACGCCGATCCGCGGATGGACCGCGTCCAGGAATGCCGCGCTCGACGATGTCCGGCTGCCGTGGTGCGGCGCGACCAGCACGTCGCTGCGCAGCGCCGCGCCCTGCCCGGCCACGAGCAGTGCTTCCTGTTCCTTCTCGATGTCGCCAGCGAGGATGGCGCTGCGGCCGCCGCCCGAGACGCGCAGCACGCACGACATGGCGTTGGTCTTCTGCTTGCGCTGGTAATCGTCTGCGCCCGGGCGGAGCAGGACGAAGTCGACACCGTCCCAGGTCCAGCGCTGGCCGGCCGTGCAATGGCTGCTGGCGCGGGCCAGAGCGACGATCGGGTTGGCCGGGTCGAGCGAGCTGGAGAGCGCGTCGACGTCCAGGCTCGCCAGGACGGCGCGCGCGCCGCCGACGTGATCCAGGTCGCTGTGGCTGAGGATCAGCAGGTCGACGTGGGCATCGCCACGCGAGCGCAGCAGCGGCACCAGCACGCGCTGGCCGGCATCGCTGTCGCGGGCGTATTGCGGGCCGGTGTCGAAGAGCAGGACGTGGCCGCGCGTTCGCACCAGCACGGCCATGCCCTGGCCCACGTCGGCGGCGACGAGATCGAACTGGCCGAGGGGCGGCAGCGTGCGGGGCGGCACCAGCAGCGCGATCGCGAGCGGCAGCCCGAGCCAGCGCAAGCGCCAGGGAATCGGCATGACGATGAGGGCCGCGGCGAACAGGCCGGCCAGTTGCGCCCAGTGCGGCGCCGCCGGCACGACCCATACGGCCCCGGGGATGACGGCGAGAAAACGCAGCATCGCGTCGAGTGCCTGCACGACGAGGCTGCCGAGCCACCACAGCGGCGGCACGGCGATGCCCAGCATCGCCAGGGGCGTGATGACGAGCGTCACGGCGGGGATCGCGACCAGGTTGGCGAGGAAGCCGACGATCGAGACCTGCTGGAAGAACACGAGCGTCAGCGGCGTCAGCCCGAGCGTGGCGATCACCTGCGTGCGTAGATCGGCACGCAGGTGCGCGAGCAGGCGTGCCGGCAGGCCGCGCCAACCGGGCTTCGGCGGAGTGGCCGTCTCGTGCGCGTCGCCGCTCGACGGTGACGACGACATCAGCAGCGCGACCGCCATGAACGACAGCCAGAAGCCGGCTTGCGTCAGCGCCCACGGATCGATCGCCGTGACGACGACGGCGGAAGCGGCCAGCACGAGCAGCCAGGGCCAGCGCACGCCGAGGGCCTGCAGGACGGTCACCGTGGCCAGCATCCAGACCGTGCGTTGCGAGGGCACGCCCCAGCCCGAAAACATCGCATAGCCCCAGGCGCCGGCCAGGCCGCCCCAGCGTGCGGCGACCTGGGCGGGACAGGCCAGCACTGCGCGGGCGCTTCGCCGCCAGGCCGCCGCGACCAGCAGCCCCGCCAGCCACGCGAACATCGTGACGTGCAGGCCGCTGATCGACATGAGGTGGGCCACGCCGGTGTTGCGAAAGAGATCCCAGTCGTCGTGCTCGATGGCGTTCTGGTCGCCCACGGTGAGCGCTGCCAGGACACCGGCGGCGCGACGGTCGTCGACGTGCGCGTCGATGGCGTCGCGGACGCGCTGGCGCAGGCGCTCGACCGGGAAGCCGTTGCCGTCGCCGAGCAAGGCCGGCGGCGGCGCATCACGCACGTAGTCGGTCGCGCGCAGGCCGAGCTCGAACAGCTGGAGCTCGCTGTCGAATCCGTTCGGGTTGAGATTGCCGTGCGGCCGGCGCAGGCGCACCGTGAACTGCCAGTGCTGGCCGGCCGCCAGTACGCGCTGCGGCTGCGTCAGGGCGGCGTCTTCGTGGAAGCCCGCATACCAGCCGAGAGCGATGCTTTGCGGAAGCCGCGCGCCGTCGGCCGACCGGGACGCATCGTCGAGGTCGAAGCGGAAGCGGATCCCGCCCGGCCCTTTCTGAGGCAGGCTGGCGACGACACCGGTGACGGCCAGGTCGCGACCTTCGAGGACGGGATCGAGCGCATCCGCGAGGCGCACGCTGGCCTGCCAGCCGGTGATGGCGAAGCCCGCCAGCACGGCCCCGGCAGCGGCGAGCGAAGCGGCGAGCCAGCGCGAGCGCGGCCAGCGCAACGCCAGGACCAGCGCGACGCCGAATGCGACCGAGGCAGAGCCGGTGCCG
>CAZZVH010000347.1:0-4287 GCA_964657365.1 uncultured Burkholderiaceae bacterium | reverse complement strand
TCTTCTTCATCTTGCGCAGGATCTCGGCGCTGATCTGCTGCGGCGCGAGCTTCTCGCCGCGCACCTCGACCCACGCGTCGCCGTTGTCGGCGGCGGCGATCTTGTAGGGCATCAGGTCGATGTCCTTCTGGACTTCCTTCTCGCCGAACTTGCGGCCGATCAGGCGCTTGACCGCATAGATCGTGTTCTTCGGGTTGGTCACCGCCTGGCGCTTGGCCGACGCGCCGACGAGGATCTCGCCGCCGTCCTGGTACGCGATGATCGACGGCGTGGTGCGGGCACCTTCGCTGTTCTCGATCACCTTGGTGGTGTTGCCTTCCATGATCGCGACGCACGAGTTGGTGGTGCCCAAGTCGATGCCGATGATCTTTGCCATGTTCTTATCTCCAGAAAAAAATTCGTTGGTGCCGAGTTCGGGATCGACCGGCCTAATTCAAGTCGGCTTGGCGTCGAGTCAGCTCGGAGCACTGACGGTGACGAGCGCCGGGCGCAGGACACGGTCGGCGATGAGGTAGCCCTTCTGCAGCACGGCGACCACGGTGTTGGGCTCCTGCGCCGCCGGGACGACGCTGATGGCCTGGTGCTGGTGCGGGTCGAACCTGGTGGCCGGCGGCGGGTTGATCTCGACGACCTTGTTGCGTTCGAGCGCCGCCGCCAGCTGGCGCAGCGTCGCGTGCACGCCCTCGAGCATCTGCTCGGGCGTGGCTGCAGGGATGGCGATCGCCGCTTCCAGGCTGTCCCGCACCGGCAACAGGCTCTCGGCGAAGGCTTCCACCGCGTACTTGCGGGCCTTGGCCATCTCTTCTTCGGCGCGCCGGCGCGTGTTCTCGGCTTCCGCCTTGGCGCGCAGGAAGGCGTCGGAGAGCTCCGAATAGCGCACCTCGAGCTCAGACTGGCCGCCCTGGCCGCCGGAGCCGATGGGCGAAGCGGCATCCTCCGACGCCGCGGAATGCGCCTGGGACGATGGGTTGGAATCGTTCATCCCGCCGAAGTGAGGCGCATCCCCTTTCGTTTCAAGGGCTTTTTTTCACCGGCGGGGGAGGTTTGGTTCAGTCCGGCTCGATCGACACGCTCCAGCGATCCCAGTCGGCCAGCTGCCGGCGGTCGCGCTTGGTCGGCCGGCCGCTCTCGATCGACAGGGCGGGCTCCGGCCGATCCCGGCGCTCGGCCGCTGCGGCCCGGCCGCGCTCGATGCTTTCAGGAGTCTCGTCGTAGTAGGTCTGGGCGACGGACGCCGGCCCGCGCATCCGGCTGACGGCCCGGACCACGACCGTGCGCGGCCAGCCGCCCAGGCGCAGGTCGACGATGTCGCCTTCCTTCAGCTCCCGGGACGACTTCGCGTTCTGGCCGTTGACGTCGACCCGGCCGTTGCCGATCTGCTCGGCGGCGAGGGCGCGGGTCTTGAAGAAGCGGGCCGCCCACAGCCACTTGTCGAGGCGAAGCTTGTCCATCACGCCGCCGTCATCGCAGTGCTCCTGCCGCGACGGCGCGCCTGCGCTGCGCCTCGAGCGCCGGCGCGTCGACGGCAGGCCGCGCCGTGTCCCAGCCCTGCATGTGGTGGCTCGCGACGCCGGCGAGCGCCGCGATCCATTCGTGCTGGTCGTTGAGGCAGGGGATGTAGCCGAAGCCGGTGCCCCCGGCGGCCACGAACGCCGCGCGCACTTCCTGGTCGATTTCCTCGAGCGTCTCGAGACAGTCGGCCACGAAGCCGGGGCACATCACGTCGACCCGTGGCACCTTGTCGCGGGCCAGGGCGACCAGCGTCGGCTCGGTGTAGGGCTGGAGCCATTCCGCCTTGCCGAAGCGACTCTGGAACGTGACGACGACCATCGCTTCCGGCAGCTTCAGCTTCTCGGCCAGCAGCCTGCCCGTCTTCAGGCACTCGCAGTGATAGGGGTCGCCGAGCGCCAGGCTGCGCTTCGGCAGGCCGTGGAAGCTCAGCACCAGCCGGTCGGGCCGGCCGTGCACCATCCAGTGGTCGTTGACGCTCTTGGCGAGGGCGGCGATGTAGCCGGCATCGTCGTGGTAGTGCTTGACGAAGCGCAGCTCGGGCACGTTGCGGGTCGTCCGCAGCCAGGCGGCCGCATCGTCGTAGACGCTGGCCGTGGTCGATGCGGCGTATTGCGGATAGAGCGGCAGGACGAGGATGCGATCGGCGCCGTCCTGCTTCAGCGCGTCGAGCGCGCTGGCGATCGACGGCTGGCCGTAGCGCATGGCGTGGCGAACCACCACCGAGTGCCCGCGCTGGCCGAGATAGCCGCCCAGCAGCAGCGCCTGCTTCTCGGTCCACACCTTGAGCGGCGATCCGTCCGGCGTCCAGATGCTCGCGTACTTGCGGGCCGACCGTGCCGGCCGGACCCGGAGGATGACGCCGTGCAGGATCGGCCACCAGAGCAGCCGCGGAATCTCGACCACGCGCGGATCGCTGAGGAACTGGGCGAGATAGGTCCGGACCGCGGACGCCGTGGCCGCTTCCGGCGTGCCCAGGTTGCAAAGCAGGATCGCCGTTCTCGCGGGCGTTCCGTGCGTGTAGGGCGGCTCGGCGGCGAACGTCATGCGCGTTGCCGCCGGGCGGCGGCACACCGGCCACGGGTCAAGACTTGAGCCCGAATTCGAACGGTGTCTGGCGCTGCGTGTCGGCGAACTTCATGCACTCGAAGCGCACGCAGGGGCTGATCGCCTCGGTCGGCGGCGTGCCGAGGCCGATGACGCCGCAGCCGTGCAGGGTGCAGGCGCCGCGGCGCAGGCTGATGATCTCCGGATCGTTGTCGAAGCGGACGTAGGTGCCGTTGTAGCTGAGATCGGTGAGCTGGAACGTGCCGCCGTGCCAGTCGATGCGCGCGTGCGAACGAGAGACGCGGTTGTCGTCGATGATGTAGGTGGCCTGCGGGCTTCGGCCGAGGATCACGGGCAGGCTCGGGCCGGCGAAGATGCGGTTCACGTCCAGCCAGAGCAGGCGGATGCCTTCCGGCTCGGTCGAGGCCGGGCCCATGTCGCCGAACGCGGTGGCGGCCGTGTCGCCGAAGCGGCGCACCGCCTCCAGCAGGTGGACGTGCACGGGTTCGACCCGGCCACGCAGCTGCATCCGGTCGAGGTTGCGAAAGCGCGAGCGTTCCCATTCGTCGAGCGCCTCGACCACGCCCTGGGTGGCCAGCGTCTCGTTGTCGCCGGCATGGTCGAGCAGCCGGGCGGCGACGTTGACGGCGTCGCCGAAGACGTCGCCCGACATCGCCACCACCTCTCCCTTGGCCATGCCGACCTGCAGCATCAGAGGCACGGGCTGGGAACCGGCGTCCGAGCCGGCCATGGTGGAGCGGGACAGGGCATCGTGCATCTCGTCGGCCGCGGCGACGCTGGACGACGGGCTCTCGAACACCGCCATCAGGCCGTCGCCGAGCGTCTTGATCACCTGGCCGCCGTGGGCGACGACGACCCGGCCCAGGGTCGAGACGCTGCTCGTGACGACGGTCGTCGCGTCGGCGTTGCCGAGCGTCTCGTACATCGACGTGCTGCCGCGCAGGTCGGCGAACAGGACGGTGCGTTCGTAGACCTGGTTCATGCCTGGAGGTGCGGACTGCGCATCGGTCACGAGTTTATAGCGCCCGGCTGATGCGACAAGGGTTCCGGCCTCGCGGCGGGAACCCTTGTCGCGGCTCGTCACGCCTCGGGGGCGCCGGGGTCAGAGCGTGTCGAGATAGGTGCGGAGCTTGTCCGACCGACTCGGGTGCTTGAGCTTGCGGATCGCCTTGGCCTCGATCTGGCGGATGCGCTCGCGCGTCACGTCGAACTGCTTGCCGACTTCCTCGAGGGTGTGGTCGGTGCTCATCTCGATGCCGAAGCGCATGCGCAGCACCTTGGCTTCGCGTGGCGTCAGCGAGTCGAGGATGTCTTTCACCACGTCGCGCAGGCCGGCTTGCATCGCAGCCTCGATCGGCGCCGTGTTGTTGGTGTCCTCGATGAAGTCTCCGAGATGGGAATCGTCGTCGTCGCCGATCGGCGTCTCCATGGAGATCGGCTCCTTGGCGATCTTCATGATCTTGCGGATCTTGTCTTCCGGGATCTCCATCTTCTCGGCCAGGGTCGGTGCGTCGGGCTCGAAGCCGAACTCCTGCAAGTGCTGGCGCGACAGGCGGTTCATCTTGTTGATCGTCTCGATCATGTGCACCGGGATGCGGATGGTGCGGGCCTGGTCGGCGATCGAGCGGGTGATCGCCTGGCGGATCCACCACGTCGCGTAGGTCGAGAACTTGTAGCCGCGACGGTATTCGAACTTGTCGACCGCCTTCA
>CAZZVH010000346.1:0-4292 GCA_964657365.1 uncultured Burkholderiaceae bacterium | reverse complement strand
AACCGCGAGCGTTTCCTGCGCCGGTACCAGGGGCAGGTGCGCGACGCGGTCCGCAAGGCCATCGACAAGCGCGGCATCCGCGACATCGAGCAGGGCGAGGACATCCACCTGCCGAAGCGCGACATCAGCGAGCCGGTGTTCAGCCACGGCAGCGGCGGCGCGCGCGAGATGGTGCACCCGGGCAACCGCGAATACGTGCGGGGCGACCACATCGAGCGCCCGAAGGGGGGAGGCGGCAAGGGCAGCGGCTCCGGCCAGGCAGGCGATTCCGACGGCGGGGAAGACGACTTCGTCTTCCACCTGACGAAGGAAGAGTTCATGCAGATCTTCTTCGACGACCTGGCACTGCCGCGCCTGACGCGCACGCAGCTCGCCGAGACGCCGGAGATGAAGAGCCACCGCGCCGGCTTCTCGAGCGCCGGCACGCCGAGCAACCTCAGCGTGATCCGCTCCATGCGTGGCGCGATCGGCCGCCGCGTCGCCATCGGCGCGGGTTCGCGGGCCGAGCTCGCCGAGCTGGTCGAGCGGCTCGCCGCGATGCCCGAAACCGGCCTGCAGCCGGCCGAAGCGCTGGCCCGGAAGACGCTCGAGGAACAGATCGCCGTCCTGCGCGCCCGCCTGGCCAAGATTCCCTATCTCGATCCGATCGACCTGCGCTTCCGCAACCGCGTGCGGGTGCCGGTGCCGATGGCCAAGGCGGTGATGTTCTGCCTGATGGACGTCTCGGGCTCGATGGACGAAGCGCGCAAGGACCTGTCGAAGCGCTTCTTCATCCTGCTCTACCTGTTCCTGACGCGCCACTACGAGAAGATCGATCTCGTCTTCATCCGCCACCACACGCAGGCGCAGGAAGTGGACGAGGAAAACTTCTTCCGGGCCCGCGAGACCGGCGGCACGGTGGTCTCGAGCGCGCTGGTGCTGATGGACGAGATCATCAAGGCGCGCTACTCGACCTCCGACTGGAACATCTACGGCGCCCAGGCCAGCGACGGCGACAACTGGCACCACGACTCCGGACGCTGCCGCGAACTGCTCACCGACAGCCTGCTGCCGCAATGCCGCTACTTCGCCTACGTGCAGGTGGCCGAGGAAGAGCAGAACCTCTGGGAGGAATATGCGCGGCTCCAGGAAACGCACGCCCACTTCGCGATGCGCAAGGTGACGCAGGCCGGCCAGATCTACCCGGTCTTCCGCGACCTGTTCAAGAGCGACAGGGCGGCGGCATGAGCGCCATGTTGCCTGCGGAAGCCAGGCCGTCGTCGGCGACACGCAAGCTTCGTCCGGAGCGCAACGTGCCCCTGGCGCCGTTGCCGGCCGGCCCGCGCGCCGAGCAGCCGCTGCCCGATCCGAGCGACTGGACCTTCGAGCTGGTCGAGGCCTATCACGAGAAGATCCGCGCGGTCGCGCAGCGCTTCGCGCTCGACACCTATCCGAACCAGCTGGAGGTGATCACCTCCGAGCAGATGATGGATGCCTACGCGTCGGTCGGCATGCCGGTCAACTACAGGCACTGGAGCTACGGCAAGGAATTCATCGCCAACGAGCGCAGCTACCGGCGCGGCCAGATGGGCCTGGCCTACGAGATCGTCATCAACTCCGACCCCTGCATCAGCTACCTGATGGAGGAGAACACGACGGCGATGCAGGCCCTCGTCATCGCCCACGCGGCGTACGGGCACAACAGCTTCTTCAAGGGCAACTACCTGTTCCGCCTGTGGACCGACGCGTCGTCGATCGTCGACTACCTCGTCTACGCGCGCAACTACATCGCCGAGTGCGAGGACAAGCACGGCATGCAGGCGGTCGAAGACACGCTCGACAGCTGCCACGCGCTGCAGAACTACGGCGTCGACCGCTACCACCGGCCGAGCAAGCTCTCGCTCGCCGAGGAGCTGGCCCGGCGCACCGAGCGCCTCGACTACGCGCAGACGCAGGTCAACGACATCTGGCGCACGCTGCCCCGGCGGCCCGAGCGGCCCGGCGAAGCGTCGGAGCTGAAGCGCTTTCCATCGGAGCCGCAGGAGAACATCCTCTACTTCATCGAGAAGAACGCGCCGCTGCTCGAGCCCTGGCAGCGGGAGGTCGTGCGCATCGTCCGCAAGATCGCGCAGTATTTCTATCCGCAGCGGCAGACGCAGGTGATGAACGAAGGCTGGGCCACCTTCTGGCATCACCACCTGCTCAACACGCTGTACGACGAAGGCCACCTGACCGACGGCGTGATGATCGAGTGGCTGAAGTCGCACACCAACGTCGTCTTCCAGCCTCCGGTGGGCCACCCGGCGTACAGCGGCATCAACCCCTACGCGCTCGGCTTCGCGATGTACACCGACATCAAGCGCATTTGCGAGCATCCGACCGACGAAGACCGCGAATGGTTCCCGCAACTCGCCGGCACGCCCTGGCTGCCGGCCCTGCACCACGCCATGCGCAACTTCAAGGACGAGAGCTTCATCGGCCAGTACCTCTCGCCCAAGGTGATCCGCGACCTGCGCCTGTTCGCGATCCTCGACGACGAGCACGACGAGCACCTCCGCATCTCCGCGATCCACGACACGGCCGGCTACCGGCAGGTGCGCGAGTCGCTGTCCCGCCAGTACGACCTCGGCTCGCGCGAACCCGACATCCAGGTGTTCAGCGTCGACCTGCGCGGCGACCGCTCACTGACGCTGCGCCACACCCGCCACAACAACCGGCCGCTGCACGACGGCGCCCAGGAAGTGCTCAAGCACGTCGCCCGCCTCTGGGGCTTCGGCGTGAACCTCGAGAGCGTCGATTCGTTCGGCGACGTGGCGACACACTGGTCGATCACCGCCTCGGAGCTCGCGCACCTCTGAGTCCCGGCTGGTCCGGAGATCTTTGCGCTACAGCGCGAAGATCTTCCCTGGGTTCATGATGTTCTTCGGGTCGAGGGCGCGCTTCACGGAGCGCATCATCTCGATGGCGCCGGCGCCGGCCTCGGTGACCAGGAAGCCCATCTTGTGCAGGCCGACGCCGTGCTCGCCGCTGCAGGTGCCGTCGACCGCGAGGGCGCGCATCACGACGCCCTCGTTGAGCCGCTCGGCGGTTTCCCGCTCGCCGGGAATGTTCGGGTCGACGAGATAGGCGATGTGGAAGTTGCCGTCGCCGACGTGGCCGACGATGTAGTGCTGCATGCCGGCGGCTTCCGCTTCTTCCGAGGCCGCCACGACCGATTCGGCGAGCCGCGAGATCGGCACGCAGGTGTCGGTGGTCACGGTCCTGCAGCCCGGCTTCATCTGCATGCCGGCGAAGTAGGCACGGTGCCGCGCCGCCCAGAGCTTCTTGCGCTCTTCGGGCGTGGTCGCCCACTGGAACCCTTCGCCACCATGCTCGCTCGCGATCTCCTGGACCGTGGTCGACTGCTCGGCGACACCGGCCTCGCTGCCGTGGAATTCCATCAGCAGCATCGGCGCTTCGGTCAGCGAGAGCTTGTCGTGGCGGTTCACGGCCTGGACCGCGTACCGGTCGAGCAGCTCGCAACGGGCGATCGGGATGCCCATCTGGATCAGCTCGATCGTCGTCCGCACCGCGGCGTCGATCGACGGGAACGTGCAGGTCGCAGCCGACATCGCCTCGGGCACCGGATAGACGCGCAGCGTGATCTCGGTCATGACGCCGAGCGTGCCCTCGCTGCCGACCATCAGGCGGGTCAGGTCGTAGCCCGCCGACGACTTGCGGGCCCGCGTGCCGGTGTGGATGACCTCGCCCTGCGCCGTGACGACGGTGAGCCCGAGCACGTTCTCGCGCATGGTGCCATAGCGGACCGCGTTGGTGCCGCTGGCGCGCGTCGCGCACATGCCGCCGATCGATGCATCCGCGCCCGGATCGATCGGGAAGAAGAGGCCGGTGTGGCGGATCTCGTCGTTGACCTGGGTACGCGTGACGCCCGCCTGGACGGTCACGGTCAGGTCCTCGGCGTTGACCGCGAGGACCTTGTTCATCCGCGACAGGTCGATCGAGACACCGCCCTGGACGGCGAGCAGATGGCCTTCGAGCGACGAACCGACGCCGAACGGGATCACCGGCACGGCGTGGCGATCGGCCAGCGCGACGACCGCGGCGACGTCTTCGGTGCTCTCGCAGTAGACGACCGCGTCGGGCGGCGGGGCGTCGATGGGCGACTCGTCGCGGCCGTGCTGCTCGCGCACGACCAGCGCCGTCGAGCATCGCTCACCGAACAGCGATTTAAGGGCGGCGATCATCTCGGCGGGCACGGCGCGCGGCTCGATGCTCGGCAGGAGATGGGCAGGCAGCGGTGCATTCATGGCGTG
>CAZZVH010000345.1:0-4367 GCA_964657365.1 uncultured Burkholderiaceae bacterium | reverse complement strand
GAGTCGAAGGCGTACAAGATGCACATCCGCGTGCTGCTGTCGAAGTACCGCAGCTACACGCCGTGCCCGGTCTGCGGCGGCGCGCGGCTGAAGCTCGAAGGTCTGCTCTGGCGGCTCGGCTCGAAGGCCGATGCCGATGCGGTGCTGGCGCCGGCGAAGCGCTTCATGCCGGTCGGCACCGGCTGGTCGCGGGCACAGCTCGAGGCGTTGCCCGGCCTCGCGGTGCACGACCTGATGCTGCTGCCGATCGACAAATTGCGGGCTTTCTTCGATCGCCTCGAAGCCGGCGCGGACGCCGACGACCACGGCGCGCTCGCGCTGCTGCACGACGAGATCCGCACCCGCCTGCGCTACCTCTGCGAGGTCGGCATCGGCTATCTCACGCTCGACCGGCAGAGCCGCACCCTCTCGGGTGGCGAGGTGCAGCGCATCAACCTGACGACGGCGCTCGGCACCTCGCTGGTCAACACGCTGTTCGTGCTCGACGAGCCGTCGATCGGCCTGCACCCGCGCGACATGAACCGCATCGTCGAGGCGATGCACCGGCTGCGCGACGCCGGCAACACGTTGGTCGTGGTCGAGCACGACCCGGCGGTGATGCTTGCCGCCGACCGCCTCATCGACATGGGCCCGGGGCCCGGCGAACGCGGCGGCGAGATCGTCTTCGACGGCACACCCGAGGCGATCAAGAGCGCCGACACGCTGACCGGCGCCTATCTCGGCGCGCGCAAGCAGATCGGCATGGGCCTGAAGCGCCTGGTCGGCGATTCGACGCCGCGGCTGATCCTGCAAGGCGCGACCGATCACAACCTGAAGCACGTCACGGTCGAGTTCCCGCTGCATCATCTCGTCTGCGTGACAGGCGTCTCGGGCTCGGGCAAGAGCACGCTGATCCAGGACGTGCTGGCGCCGGCGCTGGCCCGCCACTTCGGCAAGGCGACCGAATCGCCGGGCGCCCACGAGGCGCTGCTCGGCGCCGACTGGCTCGCCGACACCGTATTCGTCGACCAGAGCCCGATCGGCAAGACGGCGCGCTCGAACCCGGCCAGCTACGTCGGCGCGTTCGACGAGATCAGGAAGCTGTTCGCGATGGAGCCGCTGGCGCTGCAGCGCGGCTACGGCGCCGGCATGTTCAGCTTCAACGCCGGCAACGGCCGCTGCCCGACCTGCGGCGGCTCGGGCTTCGAGCACGTCGAGATGCAATTCCTGTCGGACGTGTATCTGCGTTGTCCGGACTGCGATGGTCGTCGATTCCGCGGCGAGATCCTCGATGTCACGATCGAGCGGCGGCTCGCGGGTGATGTCGCGCGCAGCCTCAGCGTCGCCGATGTCCTGGAGCTCACCGTCGCCGAGGCCGTCGCGCTGTTCCGCGACGACCGCGAGGTGCTGCGACGCCTGCAGCCGATCGTCGATGTCGGCCTCGAATACGTGAAGCTCGGCCAGCCGGTGCCCACGCTCTCGGGCGGCGAAGCGCAGCGGCTGAAGCTCGCCGGCTTCCTCGCCGAGGCGGCGCAGCACGCCAGCGCCAGCCGGCAATCGGTGGCGAAGAAGGGCACGCTCTTCATGTTCGACGAGCCGACCACCGGCCTGCACTTCGACGACATCGCCAAGTTGATGCGCTCGTTCAGGAAGCTGCTGGAAGCCGGCCACTCGATCATCGTCATCGAGCACAACCTCGATGTCATCCGCGCCTCCGACTGGCTGATCGATCTCGGCCCGGAGGGCGGCGACGCCGGCGGCGAGCTGGTGGCGTCCGGCACGCCGGAAGACGTCAAGCGACACGCGAAATCGCACACCGCGAGGGCGCTGCGCGACTACGACGCGCAGCTCGGCTTCGAGGGCCACGCGGTCGAGGAAGGCAGGCCGCTGCAATACGCGCTGAAGCCGGCGCGCGTGCGCCGGCCGGAAGACGAGAACATCCGCATCGTCAACGCCCGCGAGCACAACCTGAAGTCGCTCGACGTCTCGATCCCGCGCGGCAAGTTCAGCGTCATCACCGGCGTGTCGGGCTCGGGCAAGTCGACGCTCGCGTTCGACATCCTCTTCAACGAAGGCCAGCGCCGCTATCTCGAATCGCTGAACGCCTATGCGCGCTCGATCGTGCAGCCGGCCGGCCGGCCCGAGGTCGACGCGGTCTACGGCATTCCGCCCACTGTCGCGATCGAGCAGCGCCTGTCGCGCGGCGGCCGCAAGAGCACGGTCGCGACCACCACCGAGGTCTGGCACTTCCTGCGCCTGCTCTACGTCAAGCTCGGCCTGCAGCACTGCGTGATCGACGGCACCGCGGTGACGCCGCAGAGCGCCGAGAGCATCGCCGCCCAGATCCTGCGCGACCACGCCGGCGAGCACATCGGCCTGCTCGCGCCGCTGGTCGTGGCGCGGAAGGGCGTCTACACCGATCTCGCCAAGTGGGCGAAGGCGCGCGGCCACACGCACCTGCGCGTCGACGGCGAGTTCGTCAAGGTCGATCCCTGGCCGCGCCTCGACCGCTTCAAGGAGCACACGCTCGAGCTGCCGATCGGCGACATCGTGGTCGACCGGGCCCACGAGGGCTAGCTGCGCGAGATGCTGGCCCGCGCGCTCGACGTCGGCAAGGGCGTGATGCACCTGCTGGCGCCGCTCACCGGCCTGCACGGCGCCATGCTGGCCGGCACGCCGACCCGCAAGGTCGGCTCGGTGAAGGTGTTCTCGACCAGAAGGGCCTGCCCCACCTGCGGCACGAGCTACCCCGAGCTCGACCCGCGCATGTTCAGCTACAACTCGAAGCACGGCTGGTGCACGCTCTGCGTCGGCACCGGCCTGAAGCTGACGCGCGAGCAGCGCAAGGCCTACGACGATTCCGTGATCGACGACGATGCCCGCGGCCGCGAGCAGAGCTTCCCGGCGGAGGAGAGCGAGGTCGAAGGCATCGCCGACGAACCGTGCCCCGAATGCTCCGGCACGCGCCTCAATCCCGTCTCGCGCAAGGTGACCTTCCAGGACCAGTCGATCGCATGGATCGCGCAATGGTCGGTGAGCGATGCGCGCCAGTGGATCGAGAAGTTGCACCTCGCCGGCCGCGACGCCGAGATCGCCCGCGACGTGGTCACCGAGATCCGGAGTCGCCTCGAGTTCCTGGAAGAAGTGGGCCTCGGCTACCTCACGCTCGACCGCGCCGCGCCCACGCTCTCGGGCGGCGAGGCGCAGCGCATCCGGCTGGCGGCGCAGCTGGGCTCGAACCTGCAGGGCGTCTGCTACGTGCTCGACGAGCCGACCATCGGCCTGCACCCGCGCGACAACGCCATCCTGCTGAACGCGTTGCAGAACCTGGCCGACAAGGGCAACACGCTGGTCGTGGTCGAGCACGACGAAGAGACGATCCGCCGGGCCGACCACATCATCGACATCGGCCCCGGCGCGGGCAAGCGCGGCGGCCGGCTGGTGGCCGAAGGCAGCGTCACCGAGCTGGCCTCGCAGCCCGATTCGATCACCGGCCGCTTCCTGGCCAGGCCGCTCATCCACCCGCTGCAGCCGCGCCGGCCGGTGGCCGTGGTCACGGCACAGACCGAGCGCAAGGAGAGCGCGAGCAACGCGCTGCTGACGATCGTCGGCGCCACGCTGCACAACCTGCAGGCCGTGACCGTCGACCTGCCGCTGAAGCGCCTGGTGGCGATCACCGGCGTGAGCGGATCGGGCAAGAGCACGCTGGCGCGCGACGTGCTGCTCGCCAACCTGCTGTTCATCAACGTGCGCGGCGCCAAGCCGCACTGGAAGGGCTGCGAGAAGATCGACGGCTGGGGCTGGATCGACCGCGTCCTCGAGGTCGACCAGACGCCGATCGGCAAGACGCCGCGCTCCTGCCCGGCCACCTACATCGGCTTCTGGGACACGATCCGCAAGCTGTTCGCCGACACGCTCGAGGCGAAGGCGCGCGGCTACCAGCCGAACCGCTTCAGCTTCAACACCGGCGAGGGGCGCTGCCCGGGCTGCGAGGGCCAGGGCGTGCGCACGATCGCGATGAGCTTCCTGCCCGACGTCAAGGTGCCGTGCGACGTGTGCCACGGCGCGCGCTTCAACGCCGAGACGCTGGCCGTCAGCTGGCTCGGCAAGAGCATCGGCGACGTGCTGAAGATGGAGGTCGACGAAGCGGTCGATTTCTTCGCCAGCATGCCGAAGATCGCCCATCCGCTGCAGTTGCTGCAGGACGTCGGCCTCGGCTATCTGACGATCGGCCAGCCCTCGCCGACGCTCTCGGGCGGCGAGGCGCAGCGCATGAAGCTCGTCACCGAGCTCACCAAGGTGCGCGACGAAATCGGCCGAAGAGGCCAGAAGGCGCCGCACACGCTCTACGTGCTCGACGAGCCGACGGTGGGGCTGCACATGGCCGA
>CAZZVH010000344.1:0-4388 GCA_964657365.1 uncultured Burkholderiaceae bacterium | reverse complement strand
ACGGCGAGGTGATCCAGCGCGCCGACCCGCACATCGGCCTGCTCCACCGCGCGACAGAGAAGCTCGCCGAGACGCGCACCTACATCCAGTCGCTGCCCTACATGGACCGGCTCGACTACGTCTCGATGATGTGCAACGAGCACGCCTACTGCCTGGCGATCGAGAAGCTGATCGGCGTCGACGTGCCGATCCGCGCGCAGTACATCCGCGTCATGTTCGCCGAGATCACCCGGCTCATGAACCACCTGATGTGGCTCGGCGCGCACGGCCTCGACTGCGGCGCGATGAACATCTTCATCTACTGCTTCCGCGAGCGCGAAGACCTGTTCGACATGTACGAGGCCGCTTCGGGCGCTCGGATGCACGCGGCCTACTTCCGGCCGGGCGGCGTCTACCGCGACCTGCCGGATTCGATGCCGCAGTACCGCGAGAACAAGATCCGCAGCGCCAAGTCGACGGCCGAGCGCAACGGCAACCGGCACGGCTCGCTGCTCGATTTCATCGACGATTTCGTCAAGCGCTTCCCGGAAAAGGTCGACGAGTACGAGACGCTGCTCACCGACAACCGCATCTGGAAGCAGCGCACCGTCGGCATCGGCGTCGTCACGCCGGAGCGGGCCAAGAATCTCGGCTTCAGCGGGCCGATGCTGCGCGGCTCCGGCATCCTCTGGGACCTGCGCAAGCACCAGCCGTACGACGTCTACGACAAGATGGATTTCGACATCCCGCTCGGCGTCAACGGCGACACCTACGACCGCTATCTCGTGCGCGTCGAGGAGATGCGGCAGGCCAACCGGATCATCCGGCAGTGCGTCGACTGGCTGAAGGCCAACCCGGGCCCCGTGATCACGTCGAACCACAAGGTGGCGCCACCGTCGCGGGTCGACATGAAGACCGGGATGGAAGACCTGATCCACCACTTCAAGCTCTTCACCGAAGGCTTTCGCGTGCCCGAGGGCGAGGCCTACGCCGCGGTCGAGCATCCGAAGGGCGAGTTCGGGATCTACATCGTCAGCGACGGCGCCAACAAGCCGTACCGCCTGAAGATCCGCGCGCCCGGTTTCCCGCATCTGGCTGCGCTCGACGAGATGGCGCGAGGGCACATGATCGCCGACGCCGTCGCCGTGATCGGCACGATGGACATCGTCTTCGGGGAGATCGATCGATGAGCCTGTCGGTCGTCGATCCGTCGCACGGCGAGCCTCGGCCCGGTGGCGCTGCGCCAGGCGGCGTCGGCGCGGCCGGCGCCTCGGCCATCCATCCCGCGCCGACGCTCTCCGCCGCCGCGTCGGCGGCCTTCGCGCGCGAGATCGCCAAGTACCCGCCGGACGGCAAGGCCTCCGCCGTCATCGCCTGCCTCGCCGTGCTGCAGAAGGAGCACGGCTGGATCTCGCAGCACAGCGAAGCGCTGGTCGCGCAGGCGCTCGGCATGCCGCCGATCGCGGTGCACGAGGTCACGACGTTCTACAACATGTTCAACCAGGTGCCGGTCGGGCGCACCAAGCTCAACGTCTGCACCAACCTGCCTTGCCAGCTGCGCGGCGGCCAGAAGGCGCTCGAGCACCTGTGCGCCCATCTCGGCATCGAGGAAGGCGGCACCAGTGCCGACGGCGCATTTACCGTCCAGAAGGCCGAGTGCCTGGGCGCCTGCGCCGACGCGCCGGTGCTGCTCGTCAACGACAGGCAGATGGTCAGCTTCATGAGCGATGCACGCCTCGACGAGCTGGTCTCTTCCTTGCGTCAACCTGTCGAGGCCAACGCGACGTGACCACCACCTTGCCCGATCTGTCCCGCTTCCAGTCCACCGGCACGGAAAGCTGTTTCCACGGCCGCCACATCGCCGCCCAGATCTACGCGGGCCTCGACGGCACTAACTGGCGCCTGAAGGACTACGAAGCCCGCGGCGGCTATCAGGCCTGGAAGAAGGTTCTTGCACAGGGCGAGCGGGACGGCAAGCCCCACGGCATGACGCCGGAGCAGGTGATCGCCGAGGTGAAGGCATCGGGCCTGCGCGGGCGCGGCGGCGCCGGGTTTCCGACGGGCCTGAAGTGGAGCTTCATGCCACGCCAGTTCCCGGGCGCCAAGTACCTCGTCTGCAACTCCGACGAGGGCGAGCCGGGCACCTGCAAGGACCGCGACATCCTGATGTTCAACCCGCACATCGTCATCGAGGGCATGGCGATCGCCGCCTTCGCGATGGGCGTGAAGGTGGCCTACAACTACATCCACGGCGAGATCTTCGAGGTCTACGAGCGGTTCGAGGAAGCGCTCGAGGAAGCACGCGCGGCCGGCTACCTCGGCGACGGGCTGCTCGGCTCCAAGTGGGATTTCCAGCTGCATGCGAGCCATGGCTTCGGTGCCTACATCTGCGGCGAAGAGACGGCGCTGCTCGAGTCGCTCGAGGGCAAGAAGGGACAGCCGCGCTTCAAGCCGCCGTTTCCCGCGAGCTACGGGCTCTACGGCAAGCCGACGACGATCAACAACACCGAGACCTTCGCCGCGGTGCCGTGGATCATCATGAACGGCGGCCCGGCCTTCCTCGAGGTCGGCAAGCCGAACAACGGCGGCACCAAGATCTTTTCCGTCGTCGGCGACGTGCAGAAGCCCGGAAACTACGAGGTGCCGCTCGGCACGCCGTTCACCAAGCTGCTCGAACTGGCCGGCGGCGTGCCGGAGGGTCGCACCCTGAAGGCCGTGATCCCGGGCGGCTCGTCGGCGCCGATCCTGCCCGCGTCGGTCATGAACGACCTGACGATGGACTACGACGCCATCGCCAAGGCGGGCTCGATGCTCGGCTCCGGCGCCGTGATCGTGATGGACGATTCGCGCTCGATGGTCCACTCGCTGCTGCGCCTGTCGTACTTCTACATGCACGAGAGCTGCGGCCAATGCACGCCGTGCCGCGAGGGCACCGGCTGGCTCTACCGCATGGTCGAACGGATCGCCAACGGCACCGGGCGCATGGAAGACATCGACCTGCTCAACAACGTCTCCGACAACATCCAGGGCCGCACCATCTGCGCCCTCGGCGACGCCGCGGCGATGCCGGTGCGGGCCATGATCAAGCACTTCAAGCCGGAGTTCATCGCCCTCATCGAGCGCGGTGCGAAGCCGGTCCACACGGGCGCGATCGGCCCGTCGGCCAGCGTCCATCCCGGGCACGACTCGGCGCTGGCCGGCGTCGCCCATCCGACCGTCTCGCCGGTCGGCGAACCGCGCGCCGTGCCGATGGGAGCCTCGGCATGATCGAGATCGATCTCGATGGCAAGAAGGTCTCGGTGCCCGAGGGCAGCATGGTCATGCATGCCGCCGACCAGGCCGGCACCTACATCCCGCACTTCTGCTATCACAAGAAGCTGACGATCGCGGCCAATTGCCGCATGTGCCTGGTCGACATCGAGAAGGCGCCCAAGCCCATGCCGGCCTGCGCCACGCCGGTGACGCAAGGCATGATCGTCCGCACCAAGAGCGACAAGGCGCTCAACGCCCAGCAAGGCGTGATGGAATTCCTGCTCATCAACCACCCGCTCGACTGCCCCATCTGCGACCAGGGCGGCGAGTGCCAGCTGCAGGACCTGGCGGTCGGCTACGGCGCCTCGAGCTCGCGCTACGACGAAGACAAGCGCGTCGTCTTCCCGAAGGATGTCGGCCCGCTGATCTCCATGAAGGAGATGAACCGCTGCATCCACTGCACGCGCTGCGTCCGCTTCGGCCAGGAAGTGGCCGGCGTGATGGAGCTCGGCATGATCCACCGCGGCGAGCACTCCGAGATCACCACGGTCGCCGGCGAGACGATCGATTCCGAGCTCTCGGGCAACATGATCGACGTCTGCCCGGTCGGCGCGCTCACCAGCAAGCCGTTCCGCTACAGCGCCCGCACCTGGGAGCTGTCGCGGCGCAAGAGCATCAGTCCGCACGACTCGAACGGCGCCAATCTCATCGTCCAGGTCAAGGGCGCGCAGGTGATGCGCGTCGTGCCGTTCGAGAACGAGGACGTCAACGAGTGCTGGATCGCCGACCGCGACCGCTTCTCGTACGAATCGCTCAACTCCGACGCCCGTCTCACCGCCCCGATGATCAAGCAGGGCGGCCAGTGGCAGACGGTCGACTGGCCGACCGCGCTGAACTACGTCGTCGACGGCGTCAAGCGCGTCAAGGGCGAGTTCGGCGTCGCCGGCATCGGCGCGCTGGGCCACGCCACGTCGACGGTCGAAGAGCTCCACCTGCTGGCCAAGCTCGTGCGCGCGCTCGGCAGCGAAAGCGTCGACCACCGCACCCGCCACGCCGACTTCACGCACACCGGTGGCGTGCGCTGGCTGGGCACCTCGATCGCGTCGATCTCCAAGCTCGATCGCGCGCTGGTCGTCGGTTCGTTCCTGCGCAAGGAT
>CAZZVH010000343.1:0-4412 GCA_964657365.1 uncultured Burkholderiaceae bacterium | reverse complement strand
GCTCAGGTAGATCTTGAGCACCCGCTTCAGGAAGGCGCTGCGCATCTGCGGCGCTCCGCTGGCGCGATGGGTGCGGGTGTAGACCCAGCCGGCCATGAAGGCCGACAGCAGAACGAAGCCCTCAGCGGCGGAGACATAGCCGAACGGCTGCCCGGCCGGATCGCCGAAGCGGGTCGGCAGGTGCGTCAGCGTCATCAGCACCAGCATCAGGCCGCGGAGGGCGTCGACCTGCCAGAGCCGGCCGGAGACACCGGCAGGGGCCGGCGTGGGCGCGGCGAGCGGTGACAGGGGCCGAACCATGCCGCGATTCTTGGCCCTGGCGCAGGCCTTCGCCAGGCATGGGCTTTCGCTGGTCAGGCGGTCGGGATCGGCCTCGGACGGCCGTGGTTGTCGATCGCCACGTAGGTGATGTTCGCCTCGGTGACCTTGACGACATGCAGGTTCGCCGGATCGCGTTCGGCATAGACCTCGACGTTGACCGTGACCGAGGTCCGTCCGATGCGCTCGACCTTCGCGTAGAAGCTGAGCAGGTCGCCCATCGAGACCGGCTGCTTGAAGATGAACTGGTTGACGGCGACCGTCGCGATCCGGCCTTTCGCCAGCCTGGCCGGAAGGACGGCGCCGGCCAGGTCGACTTGGGCCATGATCCAGCCACCGAAAATGTCGCCATTGCCGTTGGCGTCGGCGGGCATCGGCATCACGCGCATGACCAGCTGGCGGTCGTTAGGCAACGTCAGCGGGGCGATCGACGAGATGTCGGGCTCGCTGTCGTCGCCGCGGTCGTCGCGCTGGTGATCGGGCGATTTGCTGGTTGGCGCGCTCATGGCGGCCGATTCTTTCACCATTCTTCCGGGCACCCGTCCTACCTTCATGCGCAGTTCCGCACTCTCCCCGCCGCCGGCAGCGTCCACCACCGCCAAGGCCGACGCGCCGCCGAAATCCGACCTGCGCACGATCGCCAAGCTGCTGCCCTACGTCTGGGAGTGGCGCTGGCGTGTCCTGGTCGCCCTGCTCTGCCTGGTCGCGGCCAAGCTCGCCAACATCGGCGTGCCGCTGGTGCTCAAGCACCTGGTCGACGCGCTGGCGCTCAAGCCGGGCGATACACGCGCCATGCTGGTGGTGCCGGTGGCCATCCTGATCGGCTACGGCGCGCTGCGCGTCTCGATCACCCTGTTCACCGAAGCGCGCGAGTTCCTCTTCTACCCGGTCACGGCGCGGATCGCCCGGCGTGTCTCGCTCGAGGCCTTCGAGCACCTGCTGGCGCTGAGCCTGCGCTTCCACCTCGAGCGACAGACCGGCGGCGTCTCGCGCGACATCGAGCGCGGCTCGCGCTCGATCCAGTCGCTGCTGGTCTACACGATCTACAACATCCTGCCGACGCTGGTCGAGATCACGATGGTGATCGCGCTGCTCTCGGCCAAGTTCGACGGCTGGTTCGCGGCCATCACCTTCGGCGCGCTGGTGCTCTACATCGGCTTCACGGTGACGGTGACCGAATGGCGCACCGGCTACCGGCGCGCCATGAACGAGCAGGATTCGAAGGCCAACACCAAGGCGCTCGACGCGCTCATCAACTACGAGACCGTCAAGTACTTCTCCAACGAGGCGTTCGAGCAGGCCCGCTACGACGACAACCTGCAGCGCCTCGAGAAGGCCTCCATCAAGTCGCAGGGGTCGCTCTCGCTGCTCAACCTCGGCCAGAGCCTGATCATCGCCAGCGCGGTGACGCTGCTGGTCTGGCGGGCGACGGTGGGTGTCGTCGCCGGCACGATGACGCTGGGCGATCTGGTGCTGGTCAACGCGCTGATGATCCAGCTCTACATCCCGCTCAATTTCCTCGGCGTGATCTACCGCGAGATCAAGCAGTCGCTGATCGATCTCGAGAAGATGTTCGCGCTGCTCGGCCAGAACCGCGAGATCGCGGATGCGCCGAACGCGCCGGCGCTGGTCTCGCGCGGCGGCGCCGTGCGCTTCGACGACGTCCGCTTCGGCTACGACGCCGACCGCGAGATCCTGCACGGCGTCAGCTTCGAGATCCCGGCCGGCAAGACGGTGGCGGTGGTCGGCCCGTCGGGCTCGGGCAAGAGCACGCTGGCGCGGTTGATGTTCCGCTTCTACGACGTCAACGCCGGGCGCATCTCGGTCGATGGCCAGGACGTGCGCGACGTGACGCAGAAGAGCCTGCGCGAAGCGATCGGCATCGTCCCGCAGGACACGGTGCTGTTCAACGACACGGTCGAATACAACATCGCGTATGGCCGCACGGTGGCGAGCCGGCTGGAAGTGGAAGACGCGGCGCGGGCCGCCCACATCCACAACTTCATCGTCTCGACGCCGAAGGGCTACGACACGATGGTCGGCGAGCGCGGCCTGAAGCTCTCGGGCGGCGAGAAGCAGCGCGTGGCGATCGCCCGCACCTTGCTGAAGAACCCGCCGATCATGATCTTCGACGAGGCGACCTCGGCGCTCGATTCCGCCAACGAACGCGCGATCCAGGCCGAGCTGCAGAACGCGGCGCGCAACCGCAGCGCGCTGGTCATCGCCCACCGGCTCTCGACGGTGGTCGATGCGCACCAGATCCTGGTCATGGAGGATGGCCGCATCGTCGAGCGCGGCACCCACGGCGAGCTGGTCGCGAAGGACGGGCGCTACGCCGAGATGTGGCGGCTGCAGCAGAGCAGCAGCGAGGAACTGGCGCCGGTCGCGTAAGCCGTCCGGCGCCCGGCGCCGATGGCACGAAGGTTGCGATCGGGGTCGGGTCAAACCCTCGTCTCCCGGGCAATCCCGCCTGGACGGTCGGCGGCGGTGCCTAGAATTTCGTTGTTCCTTCGGTCGCCTGCCGGGTGCGAGGCCGCCGCCGCTTGCATTTCATCCATCCAGGAGCTCTCATGAAGAAAACCCAACTGGCAGGCGCCGCGCTGTTCACCGCGGCATTCGCCCTCGCCGGCGCCGCCCACGCCGAGGACACGCTCAAGAAGATCAAGGACAGCGGCGTCATCACCGAGGGCGTGCGCGAGTCGTCGGGCGCGCTGGCCTTCACGCTCGGCGACGGCAAGTACGCCGGCTTCCACTACGACGTCTGCGCGCACATCATCGCCGACATCCAGAAGCAGCTCGGGCTGGCCAAGCTCGAGACCAAGTACCAGCCGGTGACGTCGCAGAACCGCGTGCCGCTGGTCACCAACGGCACGGTCGATCTCGAGTGCGGCTCGACCACCAACAACGCCACCCGCGCGAAGGACGTCGCCTTCGCGCCGGCGCTCTATGTCGAGGAAGTGCGCATCGCCGTCAAGGCGAACTCGGGCATCAAGGGCATTGCAGACCTGAACGGCAAGACCGTCGCCACGACCACGGGCACGACCTCGGTGCAACTGCTGCGCAAGAACAAGCGCGCCAAGGACATCGACTTCAAGGAGCTCAACGGCAAGGACCATTCCGACAGCTTCCTGCTGCTCGAATCCGGCCGCGCCGACGCGTTCGTCATGGACGGCCAGATCCTCGCCGGCCTGATCTCGAAGGCGAAGACGCCGTCCGACTACAAGATCGTCGGCGAGCCGCTCAGCGTCGAGCCGATCGCCGTCATGTTCCGCAAGGACGACCCGGCCTTCATGAAGGCCGTCGACGACAGCGTGCGGGCGATGGCCAAGAGCGGCGAAGCAGCCAAGCTCTACGACAAGTGGTTCCTGAAGCCGATCCCGCCGTCGAACACCACCGTCGGCCTGCCGGCGAGCGAAGCCACCAAGGCGGCCTGGGCCAACCCGAGCGACAAGCCGCTCGAGGAATACACCCAGCCCTGATGCACGAAACGGTCGGGTAGCGCACGAGGGCAATCCTGTGCGCCGCCCGGCGCGGACTTTGCTTACAGTGGTCGAAGCGCGGCGCGGGCCATCCGCACCGCGCTTTTTTCATGGCCGAGCGCCGCACGCAGACGGCCGCCAAGCGGGGGTACGCATTGGGTAAATGGGACTGGGGGCTGTACGGGCGCGACACCGGCGGCGGCGAGACCTACTTTCACGGCCTGATGACCGCCTGGGGCTGGACCTGCTCGGTCGCGGTCCTGTCGCTGATCCTCGCGCTTCTGGTCGGCTCGCTGATCGGCATCCTGCGCACGGTGCCGAACAAGTGGTGGGTCGGCTTCGGCAACAGCTGGACGCAGGTCTTCCGCAACGTCCCGCTGCTGGTCCAGCTGTTCCTCTGGTACCACGTCATGCCGGCGCTGTTTCCGGTCCTGCTCAAGGTGCCGAGCTTCATGCTGGTGGTGTTCGCGCTCGGCTTCTTCACCTCGTCGCGCATCTCCGAGCAAGTGCGCGCCGGCATCCTGACGCTCCCGCAAGGCCAGCGCTACGCCGGCCTGGCGATGGGCCTGACGCTGCCGCAGACCTACCGCTACGTGCTCCTGCCGATGGCCTACC
>CAZZVH010000342.1:1305-4418 GCA_964657365.1 uncultured Burkholderiaceae bacterium | reverse complement strand
CCTGCTCAAGGAAGGCGTGAAGGACAAGGCCTGGAGCATCAGCCGCTTCAAGGGCCTCGGCGAGATGAACGCCGAGCAGCTCTGGGACACGACCTTGAATCCGGAGACGCGCCGCCTGCTGCAGGTGAGCTTCGGCGTCGCCGGCGCCGAGGCGACGACGCGCTCGCTGACCAAGCTGATGGGCAAGGGCGAGGCGCAGGCGCGCCGTGAATTGATGGAGCTGCGCGGCGATGCGATCGAGGTCGACGTCTGAACAGCGCTTCCCTGAGGCACGACGTCATCGACGCTGACCGGCATCCCCGCCACGTGACGCACGCCGTTCGGCCGCTCGTCGTCCATTCGCGCCACGGCATGATCGCCGTGGTCGGACTGGCGGGTGCGGCGGTCGCCGCCGGCATGTTCTTCCTGCGCCAGGGCGAACTCGAATTCGACGACGCGCTGGAGACCGCGCTGGTGCTCGCGCTCGGCCTCTGGCTCGTGACCCAGACGATCGGCCTGATCGCGAGGCGCCTCGAGGCCGGACACGCCATGCGCATCGACACCGCGGGGTTGCACCATCCGGGCTGGGACGTCGTGCCCTGGCCGGCGATCCGGCGCGCGTGGCTGCAGCAGTCGAAGAAGGTCCTCGGCCACCAGCGCCAGGACCTGATGCTCGACATCGATCCAGCGTGCCCGGCGCCCTCTGCCGGCAACTACGTGCGCTGGATGTTCGGGCCGGTCGAAGGCCTGCGCCGGAGCGACAAGCCCATCCGCATCCCGCTCGTCGGCCTCGACATCGAACCCGAGGCGTTGCTGGCGTCGATCGACGCCATGCGCCGGGCCGCCTCGAGCGCCAGCAACGCCTCCCACCGACCGCCACCGTGACCGCCGACCTCTTCGACACCCCAGCCGGGGACGACAGCGTCCCCCTCGGCGAGTACGCGGAGCGCGCGTATCTCGAGTACGCGCTCTCCGTCGTCAAGGGCCGCGCCTTGCCCGACGTCAGCGACGGCCAGAAGCCCGTCCAGCGTCGCATCCTCTACGCGATGGCGCGGATGGGCCTCGCCTTCACGACCACGGCCGGACCGAAGGCGGTCAAGTGCGCACGCGTCGTCGGCGACGTGCTCGGCCGCTTCCATCCGCACGGCGACCAGGCCGCCTACGACGCGCTGGTGCGCATGGCGCAAGGCTTCGCGCAACGCTATCCGCTGGTCGACGGCCAAGGCAACTTCGGCTCGCGCGACGGCGATGGCGCCGCCGCGATGCGCTACACCGAAGCGCGGCTCGCGCCGATCGCACGGCTGCTGCTCGACGAGATCGACGAAGGCACGGTCGATTTCGTTCCCAACTACGACGGCTCGACCGAAGAGCCGCGGCTGCTGCCGGCGCGCCTGCCGTTCGTGCTGCTCAACGGCGCCAGCGGCATCGCAGTCGGTCTCGCCACCGAGATCCCGAGCCACAACCTGCGCGAGGTCGCCACGGCGGCGGTCGCGCTGCTGCGCGACGAGACGCTGAGCGACGACGCCTTCGCGGCGCTGTTGCCCGGCCCCGACTTCCCCGGCGGCGCCCAGATCATCAGTTCGGCCGACGAGATCCGGGCCGCCTACGCGACCGGTCGGGGCACGTTGAAGGTCCGCGCCCGCTGGAAGATCGAGGAGCTGGCGCGCGGCCAGTGGCAGGTCGTCGTCACCGAGCTGCCGCCGGGCACCAGCGCGCAAAAGGTGCTCGAGGAGATCGAGGAGCTCACCAACCCGAAGATCCGCACCGGCAAGAAAGCGCTCGGGGCCGAGCAACTGCAGCTCAAGGCCGCGGTGCTCTCCGTGCTCGATGCCGTTCGAGACGAGTCGAGCCAGCAGGCGCCGGTGCGGCTGGTGTTCGAGCCGAAGACGAGCCGCACGCCGCAGGACGATCTGCTGACGACGCTGCTCGCGCACACGAGCCTCGAGAGCTCCTCGCCGATCAACATGACGATGGTCGGCACCGACGGCCGGCCGACGCAGAAGAGCTTGCGGCAGATGCTCGCCGAGTGGATCGGCTATCGCCTGAAGACGGTCGAGCGGCGTTCGCAACACCGGCTGACGCGCGTCGCCGACCGGATTCACGTGCTCGACGGGCGGCAGCTCGTCCTGCTCAATATCGACGAGGTGATCGCGCTGATCCGCGCCGCCGACGAGCCGAAGGCGGCGCTGATGGAGCGCTTCGCCTTGAGCGAGCGGCAGGCCGACGACATTCTCGAGATCCGCCTCCGCCAGCTGGCACGGCTCGAGGCGATCCGCATCGAGCAGGAGCTGAAGGAGCTGCAGGCCGAGCAGGCTCGCTTGCGCGACGTGCTGTCGAGCCCGGCGCTGTTGAAGCGCACGGTCGTTCGCGAGATCGAGGCCGATGCGAAGGCGCACGGCGACGAGCGGCGCACGCTGATCGAGGAAGGCAAGCGGTCGGTGGCGGAAGTGCGCATCGTCGACGAGCCGGTCACCGTGGCGGTCAGCTTGAAAGGCTGGGTGCGCGCCCTGAAGGGCCACGAGATCGACCCGGGCCAGCTCGCGTTCAAGGCCGGCGACGGGCTCTACGGGACATTCGCCTGCCGCAGCGTCGACACGCTGCTCGTCTTCGGCAGCGACGGCCGCCTCTATTCCACCGCCGTGGCGGCACTGCCGAGCGGCCGCGGCGACGGCCAGCCGATCACATCGCTCATCGACGTGCAGGCCGGCACGCAGCCCGCGCACTACTTCGCCGGTTCGGCATCGCAGTTGTTGCTGCTGGCAGGCACGGGTGGCTTCGGCCTGCTCGCGCGGGCCGGCGATCTGGTCTCGCGCCAGCGCGGCGGCAAATCGTTCCTCAGTCTCGAGAACGACGAGCAGCCGCTGCCTCCGGCTCTGGTGGCGGCCGGCGCGTCGCGCGTCGCCTGTCTCACGCTCGAGGGCCGACTGCTCGTGTTCGGGCTCGACGAGCTCAAGCTGCAGGCCAATGGAGGCCGCGGCCTGACCCTGCTCGATCTCGACGCGAAGGATGCGCTGGTCAGCGTCGCCGTCTTCAGCGACGGCCTGCGCGTGCTCGGCAGCGGCCGCGGCGGCAAGCCTCGCGACGAGCCGTTGCGTGGCGCGGCGCTGGAGCCGCACATCGGCCGGCGTGCCCGC
>CAZZVH010000342.1:0-1205 GCA_964657365.1 uncultured Burkholderiaceae bacterium | reverse complement strand
CGAACAGCGCCGCGGCCCAGAGCGCGTAGGGCACGCCGAACAGGCTGACCGCGGCGTCGGCGCAACTGGCGCGCGCCTCGAACACGCCGGGCAGCAGCTGGTCGAGCTGCGAGCCCGAGACGATCCTGTCCGCCAGCGTGAGGTTGCACGAAGCCGATTTCGAGGCCACGAACTGCTGCCACAGCGCAGACGCGATGCCCGCGATGGCGAGCAGCGCGACGAGCGTGCCGGCGACCCGGGCCGCGGTCACGCGGCGCCAGGCGAGAGCGACCAGGGCGACGATGCCGATCGCGACGAAGATGAGTCGCTGCAGCACGCACCACGCGCAGGGATCCATGCCGTAGACGTGCTGCGAGACGAGGGCCGCCGCGACGCCGCCGAACGACGCCACGGCGACCAGCGCGAAGTCCCGGGTCGGCCGTGGCCGACGGGTGGTGACGAACGATGCCCTGCGGCCGGCGGTGCTCACCCCGCCGCGCTCACGACGCGTGCGCCGGACCGGCCGCCTCGACGATCAGCTCGATCTCGACGCAGGCCCCGAGCGGCAGTTGCGCGACCCCGAACGCACTGCGCGCGTGGGCACCCTTCTCGGCGAACACTTCGCCGAACAGCTCGGAGCAGCCGTTGGTGACCAGATGGTGCTCGACGAAATCGGGCGCGCTGTTGACGAGGCTGGTGACACGGACGATGCGCACGACCTTGTCGAGATCGCCGACGGCCGCGTGCAGGGTACCCAGCAGATCGATCGCGACGGCGCGTGCCGCCTTCTTGCCTGTCGCCGTCGTCATGTCCCGGCCGAGCTGGCCGACCCAGACCTTGCCGTCGCGCTTGGCGATGTGTCCCGACAGGTAGATCAGGTTGCCGGTGCGCACGAAGGGCACATAGGCACCGGCCGGGATCGCCAGGGCCGGCAAGGAGATATCGAGATCGGTGAGGCGGTCGTAGATCGAGGACATGGTGGCGATGGCGCGAGTCGGTCGCAAATCGTACACCCCGTCACACCATCCACCACGAAGGGCGCGGCACCGCGGGGGTACCGCCCTCCGCGTGCCCGGCCGACACTGTCCGGCACGGGTCTCCTGGAAGTCGACCGATGGGCGGAACCTGGCTTGCCGCGATCCTGGCTGGCTGGCTGGCGGGGGTGGCGTTGCAGTTGCTCGAGCGCACGCTGTGTGTGCTGCCCGTGTATGTCGCCGGCACCGGCT
>CAZZVH010000341.1:0-4439 GCA_964657365.1 uncultured Burkholderiaceae bacterium | reverse complement strand
TAAGCGGGAAACTCGTCTCAAGATGAGTCTTGCCGGGGCCTTGAGCCCCCTGAAGAGTCGTTCTAGACCAGGACGTTGATAGGATGGGTGTGGAAGCTGGGTAACCAGTTAAGCTAACCATTACTAATTGCTCGTGAGGCTTGACCCTATAACTTTGACGACGTGTCGTCGGAGCCTGGGTGAATGCGCGAACCGTTCTTCGAACCGAAGGACGCGAATCAAGAATCTGATTGAACTGCTGTCGTTGCGACAGCGGTCGACTCTGCGAATTGGCCTAGCTGCCGAAGTGCAGCGGGCGAAAGTTATGCCTGATGACCATAGCGAGGTGGTCCCACTCCTTCCCATCCCGAACAGGACCGTGAAACGCCTCAGCGCCGATGATAGTGCGGGTTCCCGTGTGAAAGTAGGACATCGTCAGGCTATTATTCAAAAGGCCCTCGTCAGAAATGACGAGGGCCTTTTTCTTTGTGCGCCGAGATATCGAGTCAGTCGAAGGATTCGATCTGCTGGAGAAAGGCGGTCGCCGCCAGCGGCGACAGATTCAGCAACAGGGCGACGTCGGCGATATCGTCCGGAATGGCAGCGTTGCCCCAGCCCTCGGCGGAGTGCCGCGCGAGCCGAGTCGCCAGCTCGACGATCCTCGCGCTGAGATTCGACGCAGGCAACGTCGGTGCCGCGACGTCGGAGATCAACGCCGGCAGCCGCCAGGCAGTCGTCAGCGAACGCTGCAACTCGCCGAGATCGACATGCAGGATCTCTTGCTGTGCCGCGCTCGAACGAAGCGTCGGATCCTTGGCTTGGGCTTCCTGGATCCGAAGTGCCAACGCCGGTGCGTGGCACCACAGCAGCATCTCCGCGAACTCGTGCAGCAGCGCCGACGCATGGATCACCGCAGCGTGCGGATCGGTGCGATGGATCGCGAATGCGAGTGCGAAATCGGCGCCGCGGTGCGCTCGCCGCAAGACCTTCTGCAGCCCGTCCAGTGCATCGGGAAGAGCGGCCAGCCATTCGTCGATCGTGGGTTGCGGGCCGAACGCGCGGAAGAAGGGCGAGATGCCCATCATCACCAGCGCCGATGTCACCGTCTCTGCGGGTGTCACGACCCGCTGACCGCGATGGCCAGACTCGTAGGCCAGGACTTTCAGCGTCATGAGCGGATCGCTCGAAATCATTTCGCCGATGCTGTTCGCGTCGGTATGGTCCTCGTTGGCGCGAAACGCTTCCAGCGCTTCGGCGGTGGTGCCGAGAATCGGTATCTCGGCGCCGCGAAATCGGCTCGCCCACGCCGCGAGACCGCCCGCCGGGCTCACGAGATTCATTCCATGCGACGCGGGATCACCCATCGAGCATTGCCTCACGGGGTACACGTCGAGAATATCGGACAACATCGCTCGGAATTGAGCGGAGCGCGATCAGCTTCATGGCGGAGATGTGGCGCAGGCTAACCGCGCCACACCCTCCGCCACCGAGATCACAGGCGCCGGACGCCCGCGATCCAGCCGACAAGGCGACCGTCGATGTACAGCGCGCCTTCCGGGGCACCGGCCTCCGCGTGATATTCGACGAGCTGCTCGCGCCGGTCGCGACCCGGCTCGGCGGCCAGGGACACCGCCAGCCGTGCCAGCAGCCGGCTCGCGCGGACAAGCGCACCCGCCGTCAACCGCCGGGCGGCTCCTCCGCGCCTCTCCGGCGTCGGCCAGCTCTCCCATCGCTCCCACTTGGTCATGATCGTTCTCCTTGGATTCCACGATCGCGGCATGGCCGCCATCGTCTTCACGGGATGTCTTTCATCTCGACGAGATCGCGGCGAATCGCGCGACCGATGTCTTGACGACGTGTGCGCTGGCCGGGCCGATGCGAACCGGCCGATCGACGCATCGACGCGGCCACGAACGGATTTCTCGGCCGAGGCACGGGAAGGGTGATCTTCATGAAAAGCTCCTCGATGACAGGGTCAGAAAGCAGAACGGCCCGGTGCAGTGACGCGACCCGGGCCGTTCGAATGCGTCTCGAGGACGCACATGGGAGGCTTATCCGGGTGGCGCTCCGCGAGCGCCCTTGGCATTCGTCGATGCGGCCGCGCAACCACCGAACGGGTGCGATGCAGCAAGGAAGGACGCGGTAGGAAGCAGGGCCATCGGTGGTGTCGTTGAGTGGAAGAACGGGACGTCACCGGTCTCGGCGACCAGCTTGCCCAAATGATAAACGTCTCTTGCTCTAACTGGCAAGCGCATCCGTCGCGGGAAAGCGACGGCTAGCGTTTCTTCGTCTTCAGCGGCGCCACGGCGGCCCGTGCGCTCGACCACAGCTGCTGATCGCTCGGCTCGGACGGCGGTCGACGGGGCTCGGTGCCGCCGGGCGACGGCGGGGCCTGCAGCACTTCGCCGAGAAGTTCGAGCAGGCGCGTACGCGCGCGAGCAGGATGACGCCGGTAGTAGGTCAGCACGAGGCCGACGATGAAACGCTCGTCGTCGTCCGATGGCGACGTGGCATCGGCCTCGACGGCCGCCACTGCGCCGTGCACGGCGTCGAGCCAGCCGGAAGGCTTGTGACAGCGCTCCTCGAACTGGCGGGCCAGGCGTTCGCCGATCTGCCGCGAGCGGGCCTTGATCTGGCTCCAGTAGCTCGGCTGGATCAACAGCCGCTCGGCGAAGCGCCCGTCCAGGCCGCGCAGCGTGGCGGCGTCGGGATGCTTGATGGTGGCGCGGACGAATTCGTCGAAGAGCGCCATCGCGTTGTCGAACCGGATCTGCGCGAGGTCGCGCGGCTGGGAAGCCATGCCCCGATGATAAAGGACATTGCTCAACGCCCCGCGCAGCGAGGCTGCTCGGTCGAGCCTGAGCGCGTGTCTACTGGAAGGCCACCTCCGCGAAGCTGCGAAGCTTCCGGCTGTGCAGCTGGTCGACCCCCGCTTCACGGAGCAGCTCGATCGCCCGCACGCCGATGCGCAGATGCTGGTCGACCCGCTCCCGGTAGAAATGATTGGCCATGCCGGGCAGCTTGATCTCGCCGTGCAGCGGCTTGTCGCTGACGCACAGCAACGTGCCGTAGGGCACCCGGAAGCGAAACCCGTTGGCGGCGATCGTCGCGCTCTCCATGTCGAGCGCGATGGCGCGGCTCTGGCTGAAGCGCCGCTCCGGCGTGCTCAGCGCGTGGTGGGACGCCAGCAACTCCCAGTTGCGGTTGTCGGTGCTGGCGACGGTGCCGGTCCGCATGATCCGCTTCAGCTCGTAGCCCTTCAGCTGCGTCACCTGGGCCACGGCTTCCTCGATCGCCACCTGCACTTCGGCGAGCGCCGGAATGGGCACCCAGAGCGGCAGGTCTTCGTCGAGCACGTGGTCCTCGCGCACGTAACCGTGGGCGAGCACGTAGTCGCCCAGTTGCTGCGTGTTGCGCAGGCCGGCGCAGTGGCCGAGCATCACCCAGGCATGGGGCCGGAGCACGGCGATGTGGTCGGTGATGGTCTTCGCGTTCGCCGGCCCGACGCCGATGTTGACCATCGTGATGCCGCTGCCGTCCTCGCGAAGCAGGTGATAGGCGGGCATCTGCGGCAGGCGCGGCGGGGCGGCGCCAAGATCGTCGCCCGGCCGGGCCGCGGCACCGCGCCGGCGCTCGATGACGTTGCCGGGCTCGACGAAAGCGTCGTAGCTCTGCGCACCGACGTCCCTGGCCATCGCCTCGTGGCCGAGGCGCACGAACTCGTCGATGTAGAACTGGTAGTTCGTGAACAGCACAAAATTCTGGAAGTGCTCCGGATCGGTCCCGGTGTAGTGGCGCAGGCGATGCAGCGAGTAGTCGACGCGCGGTGCCGTGAACAACGACAAGGGGTGGGCCTCGCCGGGTTGCGCGACGAACGTGCCGTTGGCGATGCCGTCGTCCATGGCGCCGAGGTCGGGCAGGTCGAACATGTCGCGCAGCAGCAGGCGGCGCTCGGCGCTCAGGTTGCCTTCGATGTGGTCGTGCTCGGCGATCGAGAAGTGGATCGGGATCGGCTGCACGCTGGTGCCGATCTCGAGCGCCACGCCGTGGTTCTGCAGCAGGAGCCGGAACTGCTCGAAGTAGTAGCTCGCGAACAGGTCGGGGCGCGTCAACGTCGTCTCGTAGGTGCCGGGGCCGGCGACGAATCCGTAGCTCAGGCGCGAATCGGCGCGGGCGACGGTGTCGGTGTGGACACGGACGAACGGATAACAGGCGCGCACCCGGCTCGCCGGGGCTTCGCCGTTGACGAACGCCTTGAGCGCCCCGCGCAGATGGCCGACGCTGCCGTCGTAGATCTCCTGCACCCTGGCGAGCGCTGCTGCGGCGTCGTCGAACCGGGCCGGGGCGATGAATGGCGGAGCGATCGTCACGTCGCGGCCTTCAGGTCGTGGCGGTCGCGGCCGCGGTTGTCGTTGTTCATGGGATCCTCCCGGTATTCGCGTGCCGTGCAAAATCGCCGC
>CAZZVH010000340.1:0-4443 GCA_964657365.1 uncultured Burkholderiaceae bacterium | reverse complement strand
CCGTCGTTCCGGGCGCCGCCAACGCGGCGAGCTTCGATCTCGCCCAGCTGACGGAGCTGCTCGCACGCGTGCGCTCGGGCGACGCGACCTTCGTCGAGAAGCGCCGTGTCGAGATGCTCGACCGCACGCTCGAATCGTCCGGCCGGCTTTCGTTCCAGGCGCCCGACACGTTCGTGCGCGAGACGCTGAAGCCGCGCCACGAGAAGCTCGAGGTGGTCGGCAATCGCCTGACCATGAGCCTGGGCGAGCGCAGCCGCACGCTGGAGCTCGACGCGTCGCCGGAGGCCGCCGTGATCGTCGAGGCGATCCGCGGCACGCTGACCGGCAACCGCGATGCGCTGGAGCGCCAGTTCGAATCGAGCGTCTCGGGCGACGCCGCCGCCTGGACGCTCGACCTCGCGCCGCGCGACCTGCGCCTGCGCGGCCAGGTCGCGTCGGTGCGCGTCCTCGGCCGCGGCCCGGCGGTGCGCGAGGTGCAGGTGCTGCTGGCCGACGGCGATCGTTCGACGATGACGATCGAACCCCTGACCGTTCCCCGTTGAGTCGATGCGAGCGCGCGTGAGTCGCTCGCCGCGCGGCAGCGCGACGATCGTCGCCTGGCTGGCCGCCCTGCTCGTCGCGGGCGTCGTCGCTGCGCGCGCCCACTACGTCGCCGACCTGTCCGCCTTCCTGCCGTCGGCGCCGACGCCCGAGCAGGCCGTGCTGCTCGACCAGCTGAAATCGGGCGCGGCGTCGCGCCTCGTCCTGGTCGGCATCGAAGGCGGCGATGCGGCTGCGCGTGCCGGCGCGTCGAAGCGGCTCGCCGCGGCGCTGCGTGCGAGCGGGCGCTTCGCCTCGGTCGACAACGGCGACACCGAGCCCTGGCAGAGCGGCGGCCGCTTCGTCTTCGCGCACCGCTATGCCTTGAGCCCGGCCGTCGATGCGGCGCGCTTCACGCCCGATGGATTGCGCGCGGCGATCGACGACACGCTGTCGCTGCTCGGCACACCGGCCGGGTCGCTGCTCAAGCCGATCCTGCTGCAGGACCCGACCGGCGAGACGATGCGCATCGCCGAGGCGCTGACGCCGACGCATGCGCCGAAGAACGAGGCCGGCGTCTGGGTCTCGCGCAGCGTGCCGCGGGCCGTGCTCGTCCTGACGACTCGCGCCGAGGGCTCCGATCTCGATGGCCAGCAGGAGGCCCTGGCGACGATCCGGAACGCCTTTCCCGCCGACGCGCCGGCCCTGCGCCTCGTCGTCTCTGGCGCCGGCACCTTCGGGGTGGCTGCGCGCGACAGGATCAAGTCGGAGGTCGAGCGCCTGGCCGTCCTCGGCTCGCTGGCGATGGTGACGCTTCTCTGGGTCGCCTTCGCCTCGCTGCGCTCGCTGGCGATGGCGACGCTGCCCGTGGCCACCGGCGTGCTGGCCGGGATCGCCGTCGTCAGCCTGGGCTTCGGCAACGTGCACGGCATGACGCTCGGCTTCGGCACGACCCTCATCGGCGAAGCGGTCGACTACGCCATCTACTACCTCGTGCAGACGCGCTCGGCGAGCCGGTCTTTCGACATGTCCGACCCGACCGCGTCGTCCGGCCCGTCCGGCCCGCGACCGGCCTCGTCGCGCTGGCTGCGCGACAGCTGGCCGACGGTCCGGCTCGGGCTCTTCACGTCGGTGATCGGTTTCGCGGCGCTCGTGTTCGCCGGCTTCCCCGGCCTCGCGCAGCTCGGCGTCTTCTCGATCGCCGGCCTGTGCGCCGCGGCGGCGACGACCCGCTTCGTGTTCCCCGTCATCGCCCCCGACGGCGCGCCAGGCGAAGGCCTGCGCCGGCGCCTGGGCCGCTTCATGGGCCGTGTCGCCGTCGCGCTGCCACGCTGGCGCGTGCCGCTCGCGGTCGCCGCGGTCGCGGCCGCGATCGCCCTCATGGTCATGCCGTCTGCCTGGCGCGGCCAGCTCGAGGACCTGAGCCCGGTCGGTGCCTCGGCGCTGGCGCTCGATGCCTCGCTGCGGACCGATGTCGGCGCGCCGGATGCCGGCACGCTGGTCGCCGTCTCGGCACCGGACGAGGCCGAGGTGCTCGCGGCAGCGGAAGCGGTCGGCCATCGCCTCGATGCGCTCGTCACGCAGGGCGTGCTCGACGACTACACCTCGCCCGCGCGATTCCTGCCGAGCCCGGCGACGCAGCGCACTCGACTCGCCGCGCTGCCGGAAGCCGCCGAGCTCGCGACACGGCTCAGGATCGCGACCGAGGGCGGTCCGCTGCCGGCCGATCGGCTGGCGCCGTTCATCGCCGAGGTGCAGGCTGCCCGCGGGGCGCCGCCCTTCGCGCGCGACGCGCTCGACGGCACGCCGCTCGCCGCGGCCGTCGACGCGACGCTCCTGCGCGGCTCGCCGGGCCACCCTTGGCGTGCCCTGCTGACGCTGCAGGCGCCCGACGGCAAGCCGCTCGACGTCGCCCGCGTGCGTGCTGCGATCGACGGCGTTCCCGGTGCGCAGCTCGTCGCGATCCGGGACGAGCTCGATGCCTTGTACGCACGCTACCTGCGCCAGGCGATGTGGCAGTCCGGCCTCGGTGCGGTGGCGGTCGTCGTGCTGCTCGCCGTCGCCCTGCGCCGGCTCGACCGGCTGCTCGTCGTGCTCGCACCGCTCGTGGCGGCGACGCTGATCGTGCTCGGGGCGCTGGTCGCGAGCGGCACGCCGCTCGGCATCCTCCATCTCGTCGGCCTGCTGCTGATGGTCGCGATCGGCTCGAACTACGCGCTCTTCTTCGATCACCTGCGAACGCTTCCCGTCACGTCCGAGGACACGCTGGCCTCGCTGCTGCTGGCCAATCTCACCACCGTCATCTCGTTCGGGCTGCTCGCCACCTCGACGATCCCGGTGCTGCGTGCGGTCGGCATCGTCGTCGCGCCGGGCACGCTGCTCTGCCTGCTGCTGTCGGCGGCCTTCGTCGCGCGCCGCCGAGGCGATCTCGAGCCGGGCGGGCATGGGAAAATCGCCGCGCCGTGAAAGCGATTCCTCCCTACCTGAAGGCCAGCGTCGCGTGCCACGTGGCGGCCGGCGCGGCCGTCTGCGTGGCGCCGGCGGCGTGGCCCTGGGCGCTCGGCGCGGTCGCCGTCAACCACCTCGCGATCACCGGCGCCGGGCTCTGGCCGCGCTCGACGTGGCTCGGTCCGAACTGGTCCCGCCTGCCGGACGATGCGGCAGCGCGGCGCGAGATCGCGATCACGATCGACGACGGCCCCGACCCCGAGGTCACGCCGGCGGTGCTCGACCTGCTCGACGCGCACGGCGTGCACGCGAGCTTCTTCGCGATCGCCGAACGCGCGGCGCGCCATCCCGCGCTCTGCCGCGAGATCGTCGCGCGCGGCCACAGCGTGCAGAACCACAGCGATCTCCATTCGCATCGCTTCTCGTTGATGGGGCCGGCGGCGATGGCGCGCGACATCGGCACGGCGCAGGCGCGGCTCGCCGACGCGAGCGGCGAGCTGCCCCGCTTCTTCCGCGCGCCGGCCGGCCTGCGCAATCCGTTCCTGGCCGCGGTTCTCGAGCGGCTCGAGCTGCGCCTGGTCAGCTGGACGCGTCGCGGCTACGACACCGTGCGCCACGATGCCGACCGCGTGCTGGCGCGCCTAGAGCGCGGCCTGGCCGCCGGCGACATCCTGCTGCTGCACGACGGCAACGCGGCACGCACGGCCGCCGGCCGGCCGGTCGTGCTCGACGTGCTGCCGCGGCTGCTCGAACGCTGTGCCGCCGAGCGGCTGCGTGCCGTCACGCTGCCCGCGGCGTTCTCCGCCGAGCCGATCGCCCGGCATGCGCCCCCGGCGATCGCGGCGCAGGCCCGGGCATGAGCGACAGGATGCGTCGCCCGCGTCCGCGACATCCGGCGTCTTCACGGACGAGCGTCGTGAGCGGCCGGTCGCGTTGGTTCGCATGAGCGGCAGCGACGCAACGGCCTGGGCCGCGCTCGTCGACGCGGCCAGCGCGCCCTATGCGCGCGCGGGCCGCTTCGCCTACCACTTCGCCCGCGGCAAGCTTCGCCGGGATCCGGTCTTTCGCCACCTCGTCGTGCAGGGCCTGATCGCGCCGCGCGCACGGGTCCTCGACATCGGCTGCGGCCAGGGCTTGCTCGCCAGCCTGCTCGCCGCAGCCACGGCGCGGGCGAAGGACGGCGGCTGGCCGGCCGGCTGGGCGGCAGCGCCGGCCGGCGCGCAGGTCGCCGGCATCGACCTGATGTCGAACGACATCGCCCGGGCGCGTGCGGCACTCGGCCCAGAGGCCGACCTGCGCTGCGCGGACATGCGCCTGGCCGACTTCCCCACCGTCGACACGGTGGTCCTGCTCGATGTGCTGCACTACGTCGGCGCGGTCGAGCAGGACGACGTGCTGGCACGCGCGCGCCGCGCCCTCGTCGAGGGCGGCCGCCTCCTGATGCGCGTGGGCGACTCGGGTTCCGGTTTCGGCTTC
>CAZZVH010000339.1:2774-4466 GCA_964657365.1 uncultured Burkholderiaceae bacterium | reverse complement strand
ACATCGGTCGAGCAGCGCAACCGCGTGCTGCGAAACACCTACTGGTTGCTGGCGTTGTCGATGGTGCCGACTGTCCTCGGGGCATGGGTCGGCATCGCCAGCGGCATGGCCCGGGCCATGACTCCTGGCGTCGGCCTCATCGTCTTCCTGGTCGGCGCCTTCGGCTTCATGTTCGCCATCGAGAAGAACAAGAACTCGGCCGCCGGCGTGCCTTTGCTGCTGGCCTTCACCTTCTTCATGGGCCTGATGCTGGCGCGCATGGTCGGAGCCGTCCTCGGCCTGGCCAACGGCACCGGTCTCGTCATGACGGCGTTCGCCGGCACGGGCACGATCTTCTTCGGCATGGCGATGCTCTCGTCGTACATCAAGCGCGACCTGGGCGTCATGGGCAAGTGGCTCTTCATCGGCGCCGTGATGCTGCTCGTCGCCGGCATCGCCAACGTCTTCCTGCAGTCGAGCGCGCTCATGATCACGTTCGCCGTCCTGTCGATCGGGATCTTCTCGGCATTCATCCTGTACGACCTGAAACGCGTTCGGGATGGCCTGGAAACGAACTACATCACCGCCACGCTCGGCGTGTACCTGAGCCTCTACAACGTGTTCCAGTCATTGCTGGCCGTCTTCGGCCTGACAACCGGCCGCGAGGAGTGAAGCGCCGTCATCGACGCAAGCGGTCATGAGCATGGCGGCGTTTCTCGACCCGAACCTGTGGATTGCGTTCGGCATGCTGACCGCGCTGGAGATCGTGCTCGGGGTCGACAACGTCATCTTCATCTCGATCCTGGTCGGGCGGTTGCCGGCCGGCCAGCGCGACCAGGCACGCCGGCTGGGCCTGGGATTCGCGATGCTCTCGCGCCTCGCGCTCCTGTTCTCGCTGACCTGGGTGATGGGCCTCACGCGAGATCTCTTCACCGTGCTCCAGCAGGGGATCAGCGGGCGGGATGTCGTCCTGCTCCTCGGCGGACTGTTCCTCATGTACAAGGCGTCCCGTGAAATCTTCGTCGAGGTCGAGGCACGCGAGGAGAGGAAGCAGCCGACGGAGGAAGGGTCGACCCTCGCGGGCCGGAGCATCTTCTGGCCGACCATCGCCCAGATCGCGGTGGTCGACATCGTCTTCTCGCTCGACTCCGTGATCACCGCTGTCGGGATGGTCGATCAGCTCGCGATCATGGTGGCCGCGGTCGTCGCATCCGTCGGCGTGATGCTGTTCGCGGCCGGGCCGATCGGTCGTTTCGTCGATCGCCATTCGTCGGTCAAGGTCCTGGCGCTCGCGTTTCTCGCCATGGTCGGCATGACGCTCACCGCCGAAGCGTTCGACGTGCACGTTCCGAAGGGCTACCTCTATGCGGCGATGGCCTTTTCCCTGGGCGTCGAAGTCCTGAATCTCAGGGCGAGGGCATCACGGGAGCGGGCGGCCGCCGCTGCCGATGCAGTCGGTCCGGCCGCCCTGGCTGCGTGAGCCGACATTCAGCGGGTGGTCGCGAGCGCAGTCACGGCCTTGCAGCCGCGCAGCGCATCGCGCTGGCGGTCGACCATGGCCACGGCCTCCTCCATGCTGAGGTTGTAGATGCCGCGCGTCACGAACAGGTAGTCGCGCAGCGAGTCGAAGCCTTGCTCCGCCTTGGACACGACGTTCTTCTGGAGTGTCGACAGCGGAAGGACGTTGTCGCAGGGCGACGCCGCGGCGGTCTG
>CAZZVH010000339.1:0-2674 GCA_964657365.1 uncultured Burkholderiaceae bacterium | reverse complement strand
TGGTCCAGACGGCGACGCCCCGCACTTCGGGAGGCCTGCGATGCACACTTCACTGACCCTGGCGGCGAGCGTCGCCCTGCTGGGCGCCCTGGCCAGTCCGGCCGCCTACCCCCAGCAGGCCGGGGCGGAGTCCGGGGAGGTGGCTCCGCCACCGAACCTGCCGCCCATCGCCTTGTTCGACGCTGTCGAGCGCGCCACGGGAATCAAGGTGTTTGGCCTGACGCAGATCGGCTACTCGACCAACGACGTCTCGCGCCACGACCAGGCCACGGCGGGCCACAGCAATTTCCCGGTCGTCGGGCCGGCGGACGAGGGTCTTCAGTTCAACGCCTTTCAGCTGGTCGCGCAACGACAGATGCGGTCGAACATCCTGCCGCGCATCAGTCCCCTGCCGGGGCCCATGCCACAGGACTTTTCCTGGGGTTTCAGAAGCGAGCTGATCTACGGGCGCAACGGTCTGCCAGCGGAGATGCAGGGCATCGAGACGAACTGGGGCATCGACCGGAATCCTGCCGGCTCCGCGCCCGGAACGACCCGACAGAACTACCTCGCTTCCCCGCAGCTCTACGCCGAGCTTTACATCCCGGCCTGGCAGGGCATGGCGTTGACCATCGGTCGCTTCGCGACCGGCATCGGCCGGGAAATTCCACCCGAGTGGAACCCGGGCCCCAACTTCTTCTACTCGAAGACCTATGCCTTCGTCTCGCAGCCGGACCAGATCACCGGCGGGCTGCTCTCCGTCAACCTGATGCGCAATGGAATGGGCCTGGTGGCAGGCGAGGCCGGCATCGCCCAGGGGCGGCAGAGCTTCCAGGACAACAACCGGCAGAAAAGCGGCTTCGGTGCGTTGCGTTGGCGCAGCCCCGACATGCAGACGTCGATCGACTACAGCTTCATGGTCGGCGACGAACAGAACGCGCCGGATTCGGCGCCGCAGCTGCCCGTCGCGCGCGTGGTCTCGCCGCGCGGCCAGCTTCGTCAGCACCACTCGGTGAGCTTCCAGGCCCACCCCGCCGACCGATGGGAGATCGTCGGCGAAATCGTCTACGGCAGGCAGGACGGCGACGGCCGACCCGATACGGTCGACGTCCTGACGGGGCCGGGGTATCGCGGCGGCCGGTACGCCGGCGTCAACGGCGAGCTGCGCTACCGCGTCTTCGTCCCGTTGCGCGTGGCCGTGCGCGCCGAGACCTTCGTCGATCGCAGCGGAACGGCGCTCTTCCCGGTCACGAGCGTGCCCAGCGACTTCCACGCCGTGACGATCGGCGCACGCTACGACATCGGCAGGAACGTCGTGGTCCGGCCGGAGCTCCGGCACGACTGGCAGAGCCACAGCCACGGCATCGACGCGTTCGGCGGCGGAACGGCGTCGCACCAGACGACGCTGTCGGCCGACGTCGTCCTGAGCTTCTAGGACTCCGCAGCGAGCTCAGCTTCGGACGGTCCCGCTCGCCGGCTTCCAGTTGGCGTCCTTGATCTCGATGATGTAGGCGTGGGCGCCGGAGCCGCCCACGTTCTCGGTGGTGTGCGTGATGGCGGGCTCGAAGAACGCGGCGCCGGCCGGCACGTCGATCACCTGCACATGGGACTGCGCATCGGTCACGCGGACCTTGACCGGCGTCAGCTGCACGGTCACATGGGCCGGGTGCGTGTGCTTGCCGACCCCGCAGACGCCACCGCCGGGCAGGCTGGCGTAGTCCAGCACGCGGACTTTGTCGTTCTCGAACATGACCCTGTAGTTGAGGGGATCGACGCGCGCCGCATCCTGCGCCTGCACCGATTCGGCGGCGACGCCGAAGGCGCCGAGCAGCGCCACCAGCTGGCGGCGCGAAAGAGGTTTTCCAGAGTCGTTCATGGCGTTCCTTTCAAGGATCACATCTGTCGAAAAAGAGAGTGGTACGGCTCGCTCACCGTGAGGAGCTCGGAGCGTTGTTTCAGCTTCAGTTGCATGCCTCCCCTGCTGTCCCGCAGGACCGTGTCGATGGCCGCCACGTTGACGAGGGTCGAACGGTGGATCTGCCAGAACAAGGCGGGGTCGAGCTCCTCGCACAGCTCGCGGATGCTCTTGCGAATCACGGAGTCTCCCGACTCCTCGACCACGAGGGTGTACTTGCTGTCGGCCTTGAAATAGCAGATGTCGTCGACCATGATCATGCGCACGCCGCTGCCACGCGAGGCACTGACCCACTGCAGGTGACGCCGTTCCTCCTGCTTCTGTTCGGCAAGGCGACGCAACACCGCGTCGACCGTGACAGGCGCCGCGCCCAGCCGATCACGCACGCGTTTCAGGCTCGCCGCCAGGCGCGCCATCTGGATCGGCTTGAGCACGTAGTCGACCGCGCCCGCATCGAACGCCTCGATGGCGTGCTGCTGGTAGGCCGTCACGAAGACGACGTGCGCCTTGCCGCTGATCTGGCGCGCGACGTCGAGCCCGCTCAGGCGCGGCATCTCGATGTCGAGGAAGACGACATCCGGGGATTCCTGCTCGATGGCCTGCAGGGCCTTCGCCCCATCGCCGACGATGGCGGCGATGCGCAGGCTCGGCCACAGCGCGGCCAGCGCTTCCTGCAGCTCGGCCGCGAGCAGGGGCTCGTCTTCGGCGATGACGGCGGTCGCGGTCGGGTCGATGGAGGTCGAGTCAGGCGTCATCTTGGCTTTCGAGATACAGGGTGAA
>CAZZVH010000338.1:0-4467 GCA_964657365.1 uncultured Burkholderiaceae bacterium | reverse complement strand
ACGATGTCGCGCACGGTGAACTCGCCGGTCGAATCGCCCTGCTGACCGAGCCAGGCCATGCGCCTCGCGAGTTCGCCGCGCGGCATCGATGCCAGCGGTTCGTCGCCGAGCCAGGCCGCGCCGCGGTCTGGCCGCTGCAGGCCGGCGAGGACGCGCAGCAAGGTCGACTTGCCGGCGCCGTTGGGGCCGACGATCGCGGTCCAGCCCGCGGCGATGGCGAGCGTGACGCCGTCGAGCGCCCGCGTGCCGCCGAGCGTGACGTCGATCGCCGCGAGGCGCGCGACCGTCGTCGTCATGGCGCACGGCCCTGGCGCAGCAACCACACCAGATAGCCGCCGCCGAGCAGCGCCGTCAGCACGCCGACCGGCACCTCCTGCGGCGCGATCAGCACGCGCGCGAGCACGTCCGCGGCGAGCAGCAGCACGCCGCCGGCGGCCGCGCTGGCGACGAGCGTGAAGCCGTGGGTGGCCGGTGCGACGCGCCGCACGAGATGCGGCGCGACCAGGCCGACGAAGGCGATCAGGCCGGCCTGCGACACCGCGACGCCGGTCGCCAGCGCGACGACGCCGACCAGCGCCACGCGCACGCGCTCGAGCGGCAGGCCGAGGCTGCGCGCCGTATCGTCGCCGAGCGTCAGCGCGTCGAGGGCACGCGCGAGCCGCCAGCTCGGCGGCAGCGCCACGACCAGGCCGAGCGCCAGCACGGCACAGCTGGCCCAGCCGAGGAAGCCGGTGCTGCCGAGCATGAACGCCTGCTTGCCGCGCAGCGCGTCGGGAGCCGCGCTCGTCACCAGGTCGCTGACGGCGGCCAGGACCACGCCGACGACGACGCCGGCCAGCAGCAGCCGCGTCGTCTGCTGCGCATCGCGCGCCAGCGCCAGCGTGAGCAGCACACCCAGCAATGCGCCGACGAAGGCGGCGCCGACCAGGCCGACGCGCGCGGCCGCATCGGCGGTCGCGAGCCCGACGGCGTGGCCGCCGAACGCGCCGGCAGCGAGCACCAGGACGACGCCGAGCGATGCGCCCGACGCCGACCCGAGCAGGTACGGATCGGCGAGCGGATTGCGGAACAGGCCCTGGGCGACGGCGCCGGCGAGGCCGAGCAGGGCGCCAGTGAGCCACGCGCCGATCGTCCGCGGCGCGCGGATCTGGCCGACGATCAGCGCGCCGTCGCCGCTCGCCCACGTGCGCCACAGGCCGACGAGCGACCAGCCCTCGCTGCCCGCGGCCAGTCCGGCGACGACGAGCAGGAGGCTGGCGAGGGCCAGCCCGGCGACGAGTCGTCGGCGGCGGCTGGCGGCGCTGCGCGGCAGGGACATCGTGCGCGATGCGACCGTGCTCAACGCGGCCGTGCGATGTCGACGAGGCACGATGCGAGCAGGTCCGCGGCCTCGCCCATCCGTGGCCCCGGCCGGATCAGCAGCTCGAAGCGATCCCCGGGAAAAGCGCAGATGCGACGCTGCTGCAATGCATGCAACGACGACCAGCCGGGCCGCGACGCCATCTCGGCGATGTCCTGCCGGCCGGCGACGATCACGTCGGGCTGCAGCCGCACGACGTATTCAGGATTGAGTTTCGGAAACGGCCCGAGCTGCGCCGGGATCGCGTTGGCCATGCCGAGCGCGGCGAGGGTCTCGCCGATGAACGACGCCGGGCCGGCCGCGTAGGGCGTCGAGTCGACCTCGACATAGACACGCTGGCCGCGCATCGTGTTCGGGATGCGGGCCGCGGCGGCGCGTGTCTGCTGCTCGATGTCGGCCCAGACGCGTTCCGCCGCGGCCTCGCGCTGCAGCAGGCGCCCGAGCAGGACGAGCGTCCGGTGGACATCGGAGCGGCTCTCCGAGGCGACGACGACCACGCGCAGGCCGAGCGCTTCGAGACGGTCGATGACGCGGGCCGCGTTCGAGACCAGGACGAGGTCGGGATGCAGGGCGACCAGCGGCTCGATCAGCGCGTCGTCGAGGCCGCCGAGCTTGGGCAGCGCGGCGACGCCGGTCGGCCAGTCGGAGAACCGGTCGGTGCCGACGAGCGAGGCGCAGGCGCCGATGGCGCAGACGCTCTCGGTCAGGGAAGGCAGCAAGCTGACGATGCGTGCCGGCACCGGCGACGCGGCGATGGCGACGCCGCGGTCGTCGCGCAGCACGCCGTCGCCACGGGCCGGCAACGCGAGCGCCGCCAGCGCCAGACAGGCGGTCAGGCCCGCTGCGCGCAGGCGGCTCATCGATGGCTCACGCGACGCGGGTTCAGAAGCCGCGCCCGTCGTAGCGGATGCCGATCCAGGCCTGTCGGCCCAGCCCCTGGTAGTCGCGGATCGGCTCGACGCGATGGTCGAGCGCGTTGGCGAGCTTGGCTTCGAGCCGCCAGGCGGGAGCGAAGCGCCAGGTCGCGCGCAGGTCGAGCAGCGCGTAGCCGCCGAGCACTTCGCCGCTGTCGGGCCGCGAGCCGACGTCGAGGAGCGAGGCGCCCATGGTCCAGGCGCCGATGTCGTAGTCGCCGGCGACCGTCTCCTGGTGCGCGGCGCGCCGGGCCAGACGCTGGCCGGTGTCGCTGTCGGTCGCGTCGAGGAAGTCGACCACCGCATGCACCGACAGGCTGCCCCAGCGCTGCCCGCCGGTCAGCGTCGCGCCTTGCAGACGGGCCCGGCTCGTGTTGCCGGCGCAGCCGAAGGCATAGGCCGGATCGTCGGGGCACTGCGTCGCGTCGGGCTGGAAACCGATCAGGTCCTTGACGCGATTGCGGTAGAGCGTCGCGGCCGCCGTCGTTCCGCCGGATTGCCACGACGCGCCGATCTCGATGCTGCGGCCGCGCTCGGGCCGGATCGCCGCGACACCGAAGCCCGGATAGAACAGGTCGTTGAAGGTCGGCGCGCGGTAGCTCGTTCCGCCGAGCGCACGCAGCTTGAGGCTCGGCAGCACCTGGTAGCTGAGGCCGACGCTGCCGGTGGTGTTGCCGCCGAAGATCGAGTTGTCGTCGTGGCGCAGGCTGGCGTCGAGACCGGCTGCGCCGAAGCTGCCGCTGTAGCCGGCCAGGAGCGCGTTGTTGTTCCGGCTGGGGCCGTCCGTGAAGACGTCGCCCTCGGCTTTCTCGCGCAGGTATTCGTAGCCCAGCACCACCTGCTGGCCGGCGCCGACCTGCAGCGCGTTCTGCCAGGTCGCCTGTTCGCGCTCGGTCTTGAAGCGCGTGAACGTGGTGCCGCCGCTGTTGTCGTCGTCGACGTTCTTCGAGGCCTGCAGGGTCGTCGTCCAGAGGCTCGAGACGACGCCCCGGTAGTCGATCGATGCGACCGTCGTCTTCAGCTTGTTGCGGAAGTCGGGCGAGGGGTCGGCAGCGAAGTCGGGCGCGTTGAACTCGGCGCTGTCGAACTGCGCATCGAGCTTGCTCGCCACGAGCGTCAGGCCGATGCGATGGCCGGGCGCGAAGGTGTAGCCGAGCTTGACGTTGCCGAAGTTGCGGGTGTAGCCGTCGTTGTCGGGGTTGTAGTCGCCGAACTGGTCGTTCGGGCGGATGGCCGAGACGCCGCGCGAGCTTTCGCGGCCGCCGGAGACGGCGTAGTCGAAGCCGTCCTGCGCGCCGCTCACGCCGAGCGTGCCGAGGCGCGAGTCGTAGCGCCCGTACTCCGCCTGGGCGGTGATGCGCGGCGGGCCGTCGCCGCGCCTAGTGAAGATCTGGATCACGCCGCCCACGGCGTCGGCGCCGTAGAGGCCCGACGACGGGCCGCGCAGCACCTCGATGTGATCGACCTGCGCCAGGCTGAGCGATTCGAACTCGGCCTGGCCGGCGGTCGCCGAGCCGACCCGCACGCCGTCGATCAGCACCACCGTCCCGCTGGTGCTGGCGCCGCGCAGGAAGAAGCCGGAGGTCTGGCCGGGCCCGCCGTTTCGGGTGAGCTGCATGCCGGTCTCGCGGCGCAGCAGGTCCTCGACCGAATCGGCGCTGCTGTCGCGGATGGTCGCGGCATCGATGACGACGACATCGGCGGTGCTGCGGCTGAGCGGCTGCGGCTCGCGGGTGCCGGTGATCTGGACCGGATCGAGCTGGCTTTGCGCCAGGGCGCCGTGTGGCTGGAGGAACGGCACGAAGAGAACGAACGCGAACGAACGAACGGCCTTGGACGCGCGCAAGGCCTTGCGGAGGTTGAACATGATGAGAAGAGCCCGGACAGAAGCGTGCCTGCCGCTTCCCCGCGGCCGCACACGAACATGGGCGAAGCCGAGGCTCCGCCCTCCTGTTGGCCGGTATACGGGCTGGAGGAATGACCGCGGCCACCTTCCCAGGAGCGTGAGCTCCCAGTGGCATGAGCGCCGGGTTCGGCACTGCGTCTCGACGAGACGCAGTGCCGTCCTACCTTACCGTTGCGGGGGCAGCGCAGGTTCGTTCGACGCTCGCACGCCGTTCTCCTGCTTCCCGTTTGACTGTGACGGCCGGACGACCTTCACGAGCACCAACGGGCGGCATTCTAGAAGAGCGG
>CAZZVH010000337.1:0-4484 GCA_964657365.1 uncultured Burkholderiaceae bacterium | reverse complement strand
CGCCTCTTCTTCGACGGCGACCTGCGCTTCCTTCGACAGTTCGCCTGACATGCAGTTTCCCGAATCCTGGCTGCGCGAGTTCTGCGATCCGCCGTTATCGACTGCGGAGCTCGCCGACAAGCTGACGATGGCCGGCCTCGAGGTCGAATCGACCCGCCCCGCAGCGCCGGCGTTCCAGGGCGTCGTGGTCGCGAGCGTCGTCTCGGTCGAGCCCCATCCCGACGCCGATCGGCTGCGCGTGTGCCAGGTCGACGACGGCAGCGGGCGGCTGCTCGGCATCGTCTGCGGGGCGCCGAACGTGCGCGCCGGCATGAAGGTGCCGATGGCCCGTGTCGGCGCCGAATTGCCGCCGGCGACCGACGGCGGCGAGCCGTTCCGCATCAAGCTCGGCAAGATCCGCGGCGTCGAGAGCGAAGGGATGCTCTGCTCGGCCCGCGAGCTCAAGCTGTCCGACGACCACGGCGGCTTGCTGGTCCTCGACGACGGCGCGCCCGTCGGCATGGATCTTCGCGAGCAGCTCCGCCTCGACGACACGATCTTCACGCTCAAGCTGACGCCGAACCTGGGCCATGCGCTGAGCGTCTTCGGCATCGCCCGCGAGCTGTCCGCGATCACCGGCGCACCGTTGAAGACGCCGAGGATCGAGCCCGTCGTCGCGACCGACAGCGCGACGCTGGCGGTGCGCATCGACGCCCCGGACCTGTGCGGTCGGTTCTCAGGCCGGGTCGTTCGCGGCATCGACGGCACGCGCAAGACGCCGGCCTGGATGGCGGAACGGCTGGCGCGCTGCGGGCAGCGAACCGTGTCGCCCCTGGTCGACATCTCGAACTACGTGATGTTCGAGCTCGGTCGGCCGACCCACATCTTCGATCTCGACACCATCGAAGGCGGCCTCACGGTGCGGTGGGCGCGCGCCGGCGAATCGCTCGCGCTGCTGAACGGCAGCACGGTCGAGCTCGATGCCCAGGTCGGCGTGATCGCTGACGCGACGCGGGTCGAGTCGCTGGCCGGCATCATGGGCGGCGCCCGGACCGCCGTGTCCGACGCGACCGCGAACGTCTACGTCGAGGCAGCCTTCTGGTGGCCCGAGGCCGTCGCCGGCCGTTCTCGCCGCTATCAGTTCTCGACCGACGCCGGCCACCGCTTCGAGCGTGGCGTCGACCCGGGCTCCACGGTCGAGCATCTCGAGCGCATCACCTCGTTGATCGTCGAGATCTGCGGCGGAGCCGAGACGCGATGCGGGCCGATCGACGACCAGATCGTCAACGTGCCGACGCCGGCCCCGGTCGCGTTGCGGGTCGAACGCGCCGCCAGGGTGATCGGCATGCCCGTGACGCAGGCCGACTGCGAGCGCGTCATGACGCGGCTCGGCTTCGACTGGACCAGCTCGCCGGGCGTGATCCGGGTGGTTCCTCCCAGCTGGCGATTCGACATCCGCCTCGAGGAAGACCTGATCGAGGAGGTCGTCCGCCTGATCGGCTACGACACGCTCGACGCCGGCCCGCCGCGCGGCACTCTGGCCGCGCTGGTGCCGAGCGAGTCGCGTCGGACCAGCACGCGCCTGCGTCATGCGATGGCCGATCTGGGCTGGCAGGAGACGATCGGCTTCAGCTTCGTCGACGAGCGCTGGGAACGGGACTTCGCGGGCAACACGACGCCGGTCCGGGTGCTGAACCCGATCGTGCAGGCCCACTCGGTGATGCGCTCAAGCCTGATCGGCAGCCTGGTCGAGGCGCTGCGCCTCAACCTGTCGCGCAAGGCCTCTGCCGTCCGCATCTTCGAGCTCGGCAAGGTCTACCTGCGCGACGGGGACGCGAAGGCCGGTGCGGCGGCCGTCGCCGGGGTCCGGCAGCCGCTCCGCCTGGGCGGGCTCGCGTTCGGTCCGGCGGCACCGCCGCAGTGGGGCGAAGCGGAGCGCGCCGTCGACCTGTTCGACGTCAAGGGCGATATCGAAACCTTGTTCCCCGCGGGCGAGCTGCGTTTCGTCGCGGCATCGTTCCCGGCGCTGCATCCGGGGCGCAGTGCCGCCATCGAGCGGGACGGCCGACGCATCGGTTGCGTCGGCGAGCTGCACCCGCGCTGGCGGCAGGCCTACGAGCTCCCCGGCAACGCCGTCGTCTTCGAGATCGACGCCGACGCACTTGCGGTGAGCGCGCTCCCGACGTACGTTCCGCTGCCGAAGCAGCAGCCGGTCTTTCGCGACCTCGCGGTCGTCGCCGGCAAGGACGTGACGCACGACGCCTTGATTGATGCTGTCCGGTCGGGTGCGTCCGGCGTCGTTCGCGACACGACGCTCTTCGACATCTTCGATCCGAAGACGCCCATGGCCGGCATGGCCGCGGGCGAACGGAGCCTCGCGTTGCGGCTGGAGCTGCGCGACGACATGGCGACACTGACGGACGAGCGCATCGAGACAGTTGTCGCCGACATCGTCAGCGCCCTGGAAAGCCGGCTCGGCGTCCGGTTGCGAGCCCAGTAGCCACGACCACGATGGCACGCCCGGAACAGCCGCCGCGCACGCTCCAGCCGACGCTGGTGACGCCGACCCTGACCAAGGCCGAACTGGCCGAGTTGCTGTTCGAGCGGCTCGGGCTCAACAAGCGCGAGTCGAAAGACATGGTCGAAGCGTTCTTCGACCTGATCCACGCCACCCTGCTGGAAGGCGACGACGTCAAGATGTCGGGGTTCGGCAACTTCAACATCCGTCGCAAGGCGCCGCGGCCCGGCCGGAATCCCAGAACGGGCGAGGCGATCCCCATCAAGGCCCGTCACGTCGTGACTTTCCACGCGAGCCACAAACTGAAAGGAGTCGTGCAGGGCGACACGCCGCCGGCCGACGAGTTCGAGTAAAGTCGAGGTTTATCTCCTGATCTTGTTGATTTTCATGGAGAAAACCCTTCCGCCGATTCCCGCGAAGCGCTACTTCACGATCGGCGAGGTCAGTGAGTTGTGCGGCGTGAAGCCGTACGTGCTGCGCTATTGGGAGCAGGAGTTCACGCAGCTCAAGCCCATGAAACGGCGCGGCAACCGGCGCTACTACCAGCACCACGAGGTGCTCCTGATCCGGCGCATCAGGGAGTTGCTGTACGAGCAGGGCTTCACGATCAGCGGGGCGAGGAATCGCCTCACCGATGTCGCGTCGCGGCACGACGGCCTGGACGATGCCGGCAGGTTCGCGGATCCGGCCGAGCCCCCGGATCCGGAGGCGGCAGCCGAGCCGATGACCGCGGACGACCCGGCGGGCTCCTTGCGTGCGTCGCCGCTGTTCAATCTGTCCACCGCGCAGGTGCGCCAGGAGCTTCTCTCGATCCGCGGTCTGCTGATCCTCTGATCGGCGGCACGAGGCGCCACCTATAATCCGGACGAACGGGGCGTAGCGCAGCCTGGTAGCGCACTTGCATGGGGTGCAAGGGGTCGCGAGTTCGAATCCCGCCGTCCCGACCAGAGTCATCGAGTGGGTGAGCAGTAGCAAACTGCTCACCCATTTTTCGTTTGTGGAATTGGCATGCATCGTGCTGATCCTGTTGCTCCAACAACAGGGGAGGAAAGATGACTGACATCACTTCGAACGGGCGCCGGTTCACTCTGCGCCAGGTGGCCATCGGCCTCGTGACCAGCCTGGCCCTGGCGCCGCTCGCCAACGCCGCCGACTGGAGCGATACCTCCCTGAGCGTGCGCTACGGCACCAAGTTCGCCGAGCCCTACGACGACAACGCCGACGGCTCCCGAGTCGACATCAAGAAGACGATCTTCGGCCTGACCCACGCCGACGGCTACAAGTACGGCAGCAACTTCTTCAATGTCGACGTGCTGCTGTCCGACCGCAAGGACCCTGGCGACGGCACGGCCGGGAACCCTGGCGCCCAGGAGGTCTACCTCGTCTATCGGCACACGCTCGACATCGGCAAGGTCACCGGCCAGAAGCTCAGCTACGGCCTCATGCGCGGCGTTGGGTTGACCGCCGGCTTCGACCTGAACACCAAGAACGACGGCTACGGCTCGAAGAAGCGGATGCTCGTCATCGGCCCGACGATCATGCTCGACGTGCCCGGCTTCCTGAACCTGAGCGCGCTCCTGTTCGACGAGAGCAACGCCCCCAATGGCCTGCCGAATCGATACCACTACAAGAATCACGGTGCGCTCGAGGCCGATTTCGGGATCGGCATCGGCTCGCTGCCGCTGGCGTTCAAGGGCTATGCGCTCTACATCGGCTCGAAGGGCCTGAACGAATTCGGCGGCGCCACGAAGCCGGAGACGCATCTCGACGTCGCCCTCACGTACGACGTCGGATCGGTCATGAGCATGGCCAAGAACGCGTTCTCGATCGGCCTCGAATACGAGTACTGGAAGAACAAGTTCGGCAACCCGACGACGACGCCCGGCGCCGGCGGCGGTGCCACCGCCAAGACGCCGATGATTCGCGCCGAGTACCATTTCTAGAGCAGGCGCCCCGACTTGGGGTGCCGTTCACGACAAGGACAAGC
>CAZZVH010000336.1:0-4505 GCA_964657365.1 uncultured Burkholderiaceae bacterium | reverse complement strand
GATCGCGCTGCACGCCGTCTACGACACGCCGGTCGACCGCATCGTCTGGGATGTCGGCCACCAGACCTATCCGCACAAGGTGCTGACCGGCCGCCGCGACCGCATGTCGACGCTGCGCCAGCTCGGCGGCATCTCCGGCTTTCCGCGTCGCGACGAGAGCGAGTACGACACCTTCGGCACCGCGCACTCGTCGACGTCGATCTCGGCGGCGCTCGGCATGGCCGTCGCGGCGCGTCTGAAGGGCGAGACGCGCAAGGTGGTGGCGGTGATCGGCGACGGTGCGATGAGCGCCGGCATGGCCTTCGAGGCGCTCAACAACGCCGGCGTCGCGCAGACCGACATGCTCGTGATCCTGAACGACAACGACATGTCGATCTCGCCGCCGGTCGGCGCGCTCAACCGCTACCTGGCGCGGCTCATGAGCGGCCGCTTCTACGCCGCCGCCCGCGACACCGCCAAGACGGTGCTGAAGGCCGCACCGCCCCTCTTCGAGCTGGCGCGCCGCTTCGAGGAGCACGCCAAGGGCATGGTCGTGCCGGGCACCATCTTCGAGGAGTTCGGCTTCAACTACGTCGGCCCGATCGACGGCCACGACCTCGATTCGCTGATCCCCACGCTCGAGAACCTGCGCCACCTGAAGGGCCCGCAGTTCCTGCACGTCGTGACCAAGAAGGGCTTCGGCTACAAGCTCGCCGAGAACGACCCGGTGAACTACCACGGCCCTTCGAAGTTCGATCCGGCGGTCGGCATCGTCAAGCCGAAGACGCCGCCGAAGATGACCTTCACGCAGGTCTTCGGCCAGTGGCTGTGCGACATGGCCGAGAAGGACGAGCGGCTGGTCGCCATCACGCCGGCGATGAGCGGCGGCTCCGGCATGCTCGACTTCGAGCAGCGTTTCCCGAAGCGCTTCTTCGATGTCGGCATCGCCGAGCAGCACGCCGTCACCTTCGCCGCCGGCCTGGCCTGCGAAGGCCTGAAGCCGGTGGTCGCGATCTACTCCACCTTCCTGCAGCGCGGCTACGACCAGCTCGTGCACGACGTCGCGATCCAGAACCTGCCGGTCGTGTTCGCGCTCGACCGCGCCGGCCTGGTCGGCGCCGACGGGCCGACCCACGCCGGCGCCTACGACATCCCCTTCCTGCGCTGCATCCCCAACGTCAGCGTGCTGACGCCAGCCGACGAAGACGAGTGCCGGCAGGCGCTCTACACCGCCTGGATGCAGGACCACCCGGTCGCCGTGCGCTACCCGCGCGGCAGCGGCGTCGGCCGGCTGCCGACAGCGGAGATGGTCGAGATCCCCTGGGGCAAGGGAGAGATCCGTCGCGACAGCGCCAAGGCGCCGGCGCAGGCCGGCCGGCGCATCGCCATCCTCGCCTTCGGCACCATGCTGTACCCCGCCCTGGCCGCCGCCGAGACCTTCGACGCCACCGTCGCCAACATGCGCTTCGCCAAGCCGCTCGACGCCGCATTGGTGATCGAGCTGGCGAACAGCCACGACGCGCTCGTCACGGTCGAGGAAGGCGCCGTGATGGGCGGCGCCGGCAGCGCGGTGCTGGAGGCGCTGGCGGATGCGCGCATCGAGTGCCCGGTGCTGACCCTCGGCCTGGCCGACGTCTTCACCGAGCACGGCGATCCGGCCACGCTGCTGTCGATGGCGGGGCTCGACGCTGCCGGCATCGTCCAGTCGATCCAGCGTCGCTTCGGCTCCGCGCCGGCCCTGATCCGACGCGCTGCAGGGCTTTGAAGGCCGGGCGACAATCCGTCACCATGACGGACCTGAGCGATTCCCTGCACATTCCCGACACGCAATCCGCGCACGACGATCGCAAGATCGCGATCCAGCGCGTCGGCGTCCGCGGTGTCCGCTACCCGCTGCAGCTGAAGATCGAAGGCGCGGTGCTCGCCACCGTGGCCGACTGGTCGCTCGACGTCGCCCTGCCCGCGGAGCAGAAGGGCACGCACATGTCCCGCTTCGTCGCCTGGCTCGACGCGCTCGGCGAGCCGGTCGATGCCGACGTGTTGCGCCGTGAAGCGGTCCGCATGGTCGCGTTGCTGCATGCCGACCACGGCCGCGTCGAGGCCGGCTTTCCGTTCTTCCTGAGGAAGCGTGCGCCGGTCAGCGGCGTGGAAAGCCTGCTCGAATACCAGGGCCGCCTGATCTCCGAGGTGAGCCCGGCCGGCACCACGGTGTTCGCCGAGGTCGTGGTGCCGGTGAAGTCGCTCTGCCCGTGCTCGAAGGAGATCTCCGACTACGGCGCGCACAACCAGCGCTCGCACGTCACGATCCGGGTCGAGCTGCTGGCCGACATCTCGTGGCGCGCGCTCTGCCGCTTCGCCGAAGACGCCGCGTCGAGCGAGATCTGGTCGTCGCTGAAGCGCGCCGACGAGAAGTGGATCACCGAGCGCGCCTACGAGAACCCCAAGTTCGTCGAGGACATGGTGCGCGATGTCGCGATCGCACTCAACGGCGACGCCCGCGTCGGCCGCTACAGCATCGACGTCGAGAACTTCGAATCGATCCACGCGCACAGCGCGGTGGCGCGCATCGAGCGCTAGTCGCTCGGGGCGGCTAGTCGCCCGGCCGCCTGGCCAGCGGTTTCACGGCTTCCGTCGCCTTGCCCGTGCGCTTGGCCATGGCGTCTCGCAGCAGATATTCGACCTGCGCATTGACGCTGCGCAACTCCGCGGCCGCAAGGCGCTCGATCGCGGCCCACAGCGTCGGATCGACGCGCAACAGGAAGGCCTTCTTGTCGGGGCTCGCCATCGATGGGGTGGCAGCGTCTTCGTCAGCGCGTCGGGCTCGGAGGTGCTCAGTGCAGCCGGCGCAGCGCGAGCAGCGATACGATGACGGCGACGGCCAGCGGCGCGATGAAGAGGGCCACGCCGGCGGGCGCGTCGACGACATCGATCGGCACGAGCCAGACCAGGCTGGCGCCGACGCCGGCGGCGATCGCCAGGGCCCAGCCGGCGAACAGATTGGCCGGGTACCAGACGGCCGGGCTCGCCAGCGTGCGCGGCGTCCGGAATCCGTAGAACCGGTTCGGCGGGACCAGCTGCAGGATCATCGGCACGCTGACCAGCGCGATGACCAGATCGGCGATCAGCAACGATTCGCGGGAGTGCATGGCGATCGTCTCCCGTCAGTTATAGAGCGTGCCGGCGTTGACGACCGGCGTGGCGTCGTGGTCGGAGCAAAGCACGACGAGGAGATTGCTCACCATCGCCGCGCGGCGCTCGTCGTCGAGCTGGATCAGGCCGCGCTCCTGCAGGCCGTGGATCGCCATCTCCACCATGCCGACGGCACCGGCGACGATCTTGGTGCGCGCCGCGATCACGGCCTCGGCCTGCTGCCGGCGCAGCATCGTGCCGGCGATTTCCGGCGCGTAGGCGAGGTGCGTCAGCTTGGCGTCGACGACGACGATGCCGGCCTGCGCGAAGCGTTGCTGCAGCTCGGCCCGCAGGGCGGCAGAGACTTCCTCGGTGCCGGAGCGCAGCGTCACCTCGGCCTTGCCCGTGGCGCTCGGCTCCTCGAAGTTGTCGTAGGCGTAGCTGAGCGCGAGATGGCGGACCGCCGACTCGGCCTGCGTCAGCACGTAGGCCTCGTAGTTCTCGACGTCGAAGCTCGCCTTGGCCGTGTCGTCGACGCGCCAGACCACGGTCGCGGCGATCTCGATCGGGTTGCCGCGCAGGTCGTTGACCTTCAGCTTCTCGCTGTTGAAGTTGTGGGCGCGGACCGAGACCTTGCTCTTCGTGTAGAACGGATTGGCCCAGCGCAGGCCGCGCTCGCGGTCGGTGCCCCGGTAGCTGCCGAACAGCAGCAGCAGCGCCGCCTGGTTCGGCTGCAGCATGTAGAGACCGCCCAGGCACCAGAACGCGACCAGCACGGCCACGATCAGCAGGGCGAGCGTGGCGCCCATCGGCCGCGCCGCCATGAGCAGCGCGGCGATCAGCAGGGTGACGAGACCGACGCCGATGTAGACGAAGCCGCTGCTGGTGGCGGCGGGGCGTTCTTCGGCCGATTGGATGGACATGATCTGCTCCCGGTGATGCACCTCCGACCCGGACGGCGTGGTCGCCGTCAACGCTTCAGAGTGATATCACTTTAGTAGCAGATCGCGGCGCCGTCAAGCGCCGCGTCGGGGCATGCCGGTCAGGCCGTCGATTTCGCGATCAGGCCGCGAGTTCGGTGCTCAGTCCGAGCAGCGACGGGTCGCCGCCGCCCAGGCGCACCAGCACCGGCGCGTCTCCGCTGAGGTCGACCACCGTGGTCGGCCGCATCGGGCAGGCGCCCGCGTCGACGATCGCCTGGACGACCTTCTCGTAGCGCTCGCGGATCTGTGCCGGGTCGTTCATCGGCTCCGTCTCGCCCTGGGCGATCAGCGTGGTCGCCAGCAGCGAAATGGTTTGCTGCAATGAACCCGTTTTCACGTGGGTGCCGTCCGCCACGACCTTCCGCATCGGCATATCGCTCGCCAAAATCTCACCGTGGATGTCCCGGATCGAGC
>CAZZVH010000335.1:0-4521 GCA_964657365.1 uncultured Burkholderiaceae bacterium | reverse complement strand
GCGCCGACATGCGCCAGTCGCCCCGACATGCTGAGCATTGCCTGGCTTTCCCTCAACGCCCGCTCCGACTGGCGCCGGTCGGTGATGTCCTGGCAGGTCCCGAGCGCGCGCAGCGGCCGCCCCGCTGCGTCGAACGAGACGTTGAGGCGCTGCTCGACGATCCTCTCGCCACCCCCGGGTTGGCGCACGCGATGCTCGATGGTGCTTGTCGGGGCCGGACGCACGAGCGCCCGCGTCGTCAAGTCCAGCACCGCAACCAGGTCGTCCGGATGGACGAGACCCCGGACGTTGTCGATGGTCGGCTTGAAGAGCAGCGGGTCGGTTCCGCAGATCCGGTGCGTCTGTTCGGTCCACTCGAGCGTTCCCTTCGCCAGATCGACCGACCAGCTGCCGATCTTGGCGATGTCCTGGACGGCGGCCAGCCGGGAGTGTTCGGCTTCCAGATCGAGCGCCATCTTGCGTTGCTCGGTCACGTCTCGCGAGATGCCGATGACGCCGATCAACTCACCCCGTTCGTTGAGGTAGGGCGCTTTCCAGATCTGCATGTGCCGTGGCCCGGCGGCGCCCGTGCGAATCGCCTGCGTCGTCTGCATCGACACCGATCGCATCACGTCCTGATCACCGCGAAGCCTGTCGCTCGCTTCGTCGGGCGGCAGCAGAACGTCGTCGCGCAAGCCCAGGATCCTTTCCGCCGGCAAGCCGGTGAATCGGGCGAAGGCCGCGTTGCAGAGCAGATAGCGGCTCTGTCGATCCTTCACGAACACCAGATCCGGCGTTCCGTCCACCACGGCCTGCAGGAGATCCGAGGTCCTTCGCGTCGCGGATTCGGCCAGTGCGCGCTGGGAGATATCGGAATGCGTGACGACGGCCCCGTGCGGCAACCCCGGGACCAGCGGTGTCGCCGCGACCTGAAACCAGCGTTGTTCCGTCGGCGAATGGCATGGGTACTCGATGGAGAAGCTCGCCGCTTCTCCGCGCAAGACCGACCGGATTCCCTCGCCCACGCGTCGAGCGTCGTCCAGGCCGCCCGCGCCCGCCCGGGCACAGACATCGAGGTAGTTCGAGCCGACGCCATGTGCCGGGTCCCGCGACCCGTTCGCGTCGGCATAGTTGCGCCAGCGGCCGTTGACCGAGACGATGGTGCCCTCGTTGTCGAGAAGCGCGATGTGGGCCGGCAGCGCGTCGAGGATGGCGGCCTGCTTCAATGCTTCGCTGAGCCGCAGGCGCTCCTGCGCTCTCTGCAGCATGAATGGGCGCCCCTCGGCGTTCGACACGGTGTCGACCTGTCCCGCCGTCAGCACTTCGAGGCGCTGCTCGGTCCGGTGCAGGATGTCGATGAGTGCACCGATCTCTTCGGCCACCGCCGTGGCCGAAGGCTGCGCCGCGCGCCCCCGGTCCGAGGCGTTCATCGCGAGAGAACGACCAGCCCGAGCGCCGAAAGCACGGTGTCGGCATCGCTAAGGGTGCCCACGATCCTGCACATCGGCGCCGGCTGCAACTTGAGCAGTGTCGGCGTCATGAAGATGCCGTCGGCGAGCGTTCGCTCCGGCTCCTTGAACACGTCGACCACGTCGATGTCGCATCGGCCCGGGATCGACGCGGTGCACAGCGCCTTCAGATTCGCAAGTGCGATCGCCGAATTCTGTGCTCCGTCGGCCACGTACAGCCTGAAGCGGTAGATGTCGTCCGGCAGCATCACGGGCTCATTTCGATCTCGTGCTCTTCGCGGTGTCGGCGCCTCGCAACTCGCGCATGCGACTGCGACCCCGTGAAGACTCCTGCGCCCGCGTTTCTGTCGCGTGCGTCAACAGGGTTCTCTCGACCTGCTTCGCGACGAGCTCGGTCTGCAGGGACTTGAGGCGCACCTGCAATTCCGCCTCTTCCGCGTCGAGGCGCACGCGTTTCAGCTTGCCCTCCACTTCCGACATCTCGGCAGCAACACGCTGGGCGCCTTCCTTCTCCCAGCGCATCGTTCCCATCAGCACCTCGCCGCCGGCGGTGTAGATGTCGGCCAGGGTGACACCGTCCTTGCTGAGGATCAGTTCGCGAACCTGGTTCGAATGCGCCGTCCCTCGCGACTTCACGATCGACATGCCGCGATTGCGCTCGCCGGCCTGCATCAGGTAGCTGAGGTGGATCCAGGTATCGGCCAGCGTCGAGACCTGGAGCGGCGTGCCGCCGTTCACCGAGGTCGACATCTCGTCCAGCAAGCTGGTGCAGACGAGCGTGATGCGATTGGCCTTCGACCAGTCCATGAGGCGTTCCGCTGCGCCGTGCGCGGTCAATTCGTTCCCCGACTGGGCGAGCGTCGAGACGGGATCGATCACCACGCAGCGGGCTTCGTGTTGCTTGGCCAGTGCCTTGATGCGCACGAGCAGAGTCTCCGCACTTCCGGTGATGGTGCGTGCCGAGACCATGCGCAGCACGCCACTCTTGATGTGCGGCGCGAAGCGGATTCCCACGGATGCCAGGTTGCGGACGATTTCCGCGCCGTCGGAATCGAAGCTGACGAAGAGCGTGCGCTCGCCGCGCCGGGCAGCGGCCTCCGCGAACGCGCCGCTCAACGTGGTCTTGGCGGTCCCTGGAAAACCGGTGATCAGGACCGAGGCTGCGCGGTAGTAGCCACCACCCAGCATGGTGTCGAGTCTCGCCACGCCGCTGCTCACGCGCTCGGTGCTCACCTGGGCGTCGCCGTGGCCGAGCATGCGCGAGATGGCGACATCGAAGCCGCTGTTGCCGATGACGAAGGGCGACTCGTTTTCCTCGAATGCCGAGCCGCGGTACTTCTGGACCCGGATGTTGCGCTGGGAGACCCCGAGCACGATGTCGTGGTTGAGCACGACGACGCAGTCGACCATGAATTGCATGAACCCGAATGGCTGAGTCGCGTCGGATCGCATCCCGTCGACCCTGGCAGCCTTGGCGGTGATGACGGCAGTGAGGCCGCTGTCCACCAGCCAGTCGTGCAGCCTGTAGACCTCGCGCCGCTGCGCGGCGGCGTCCGGCAGCAGCGCCAGCACGATATCGAGCGCGTCGAAGACGATCCGGCGCGCGCCCATTCCCCGGGCCTGGGCGCCGAGCGCCGCGAGCATGCCGCCGAGATCGAAGGTTCCCGACTGGATCAGGTCGGGCTCCGGTTGCGCGTCGACGAAGCGCAACTTCTTCGGGATCATCGAGCCGATGTCCCAGCCGAATGTGGCGACGTTGGCGGCGATGCGGTCCGCCGTTTCCTCGAAGGCGACGAAGATGCCGGGTTCCTTTCCGGCCCGCCCGCCTTGGGCGAGGAACTGCATCGCAAAGATGGTCTTCCCCGAGCCCGGCCCGCCCACGAGCAACGTGGTGCGGCCCTTCGGAAGGCCGCCGTGGGTGACTTCATCGAAGCCGGTGATTCCGGTCGCGGCTTTTGGCCTGGGCCCGGTCGCACCTGAGGGCAATGGGGCCTTCATGGACACCCGACGCTAACGACCTCCCGCCATGACCGCCATGCGTGCGCGCACGTAGTCAAGCGCACGAACTTCACGGCGGCCCCGGAACTGCCGGTGCCGACTGAAAGCCCAGGTTCATGCGAACGAGGTCTGCCAGGTTGTCGGCTTTCATCTTCACCATGACGCGCCCGCGATGAAACTCGATCGTGCGAAAGCTGCCGCCGAGAATCCGGGCCATTCGCTTGCTCGTCGCGCCGGTGACCATCAGTTCGAGAACCTCTCGTTCGCGAGGCGTGAGGCTGTTGAGCCGGTGCGCCAGCGTGGCATCCGGGAGCGGGCCCAGGTGGGCCTCGTACCGTGCGAAGGCGTCGCGCACCCGGGCGACGAGCGACGCCGGGTGAAAAGGCTTCTCCATGAAATCCAGCGCACCATTGCGCATGGCCGCCACGGCCATGGGCACGTCGGCGGCAGCGGTGAGAAAGATGACCGGCACGTCGATCCGTCGCTCGCGCAACACCGCGTGAAGCTCGGGGCCGGACATGCCGGGCATCTTGACGTCGAGCAACAGGACGCAGCGGGCCTGCAAGTCGGCGTCGGACAGCAGCTCCGCCGCGGAGCCGAAGGTTCGCACCGCGATACCGGCATTGACGAAGATCTGCTCGAGCAGGTCGCGCATGTAGCCGTCGTCATCGACGACGAGCACCGTGGGATCCGGTGTCACATCGCGAGCGTCGTGCGTGGCGCCTCTGCCCGCTTCGTACGACGGCGCGAGGCTTTCGGTGTTCATCGGATCAGGCTGCGCGTGTCGGGAATGGAGGTCTGTGCGATGGGCCACATAGCTCCGGAGCGGGCCCGCCGAATGCCCCGTGCCGCTCAAGCAGGCCCCGATGAACACGACCGACACCAGAATCCTGATTGCCGACGACGATCCGGACGCAGCCGACACGACCGCGGATCTCTTCCGCTTGATGGGCTACCAGACCCAGGCGGTGTATGACGGACGCCACGCCGTCGAGTTGGCCAGGTCGTTTCTTCCGGACGTCGCCATCCTGGACGTCAACATGCCGCGCCTCGATGGAAACCGAGCGGCGGCCAT
>CAZZVH010000334.1:0-4524 GCA_964657365.1 uncultured Burkholderiaceae bacterium | reverse complement strand
CGGCGCATGCGCTCGCTCGGGGTGACGATGTCGGTCAGGCGGATGCCGAACTTCTCGTTGACGACGACGACCTCGCCCTGCGCGATCAGGTAGCCGTTGACGAGCACGTCCATCGGCTCGCCGGCCATCGCCTCGAGCTCGACCACCGAGCCCTGGGCCAGCTGCAGGATGTTCTTGATCGGGATCCGCGTCCTGCCCAGCTCGACGGTGAGCTGGACCGGAATGTCCAGGATCATGTTGATGTCGTTGCCGGCGGTCGTCTGGCCGGTCGGCGCGAAGTTGGTGAACGACGCCGGGCTCACCTGCTCGATCGGCTCGCGCAGCTCCGAGGCCTGGGCATTGCGGCCCTCGGCCGTCGCGGCGGCCCATTCGGCGGCGACCGCTTCGTCGCTGCGGGGCGATTCCGCCGGGTTCGTTTCAGATGCCATGGTGTACTCCGATCCAGCTCGCTTGCGAGCTGTGCAGCAGTTGATCGACCTTGAGCGCGTAGCGGCCGTTCGAGGTTCCGTAGTGACAGTCGAGCACCGGCACGCCGGCGACCGTGGCCTGGATGCCGCGCGGCATGTCCAGCTCGATGAAATCGCCGGGCGCCAGTGCGAGCAGCTGCTCGACGGTGCTCGGCGCGTGCGCCAGCTCGGCGACGAGCTCGAGCTCGGCTTCCTGGATCTGGCCCTTCATCACGGAGAGCCAGCGGCCGTCGGAGTTCGCGCTCTCGCCCGGTGCCGAGGCATGGATCACGTGGCGGATCGGCTCGAGCGCGGCGTACGGTAGGCACAGGCTGACGACGCCGCTCGAATCGCCGATCTCCATCGAGAACGTCGTCGTCACGACCAGCTCGCTGTGCGAGGCGATGGTCGCGAACTGCGGCAGCATCTCGGAGCGCTGGAAGACGAGCTCGATCGGGTAGATGCCTTCCCAGGCCCGTGCGTACTCACGCGTCACGACGTCGACGATGCGGCGGATGACGCGCTGCTCGATGGCCGAGAAGTCGCGGCCTTCGATGCGCGTGCGGTACTTGCCGCTGCCGCCGAACAGCGCGTCGACCGCGGCGAACACCAGCGCCGGGTCGCAGACGATCAGGCCGCTGCCGCGCAGCGGCTGGATCGAGACGATGTTGAGGTTGGCCGGCACCGAGATGTCGCGCAGGAAGTTGCCGTACTGCTGCACCTTGATCTCGCCGACCGAGATCTCGGCGCTCTTCTGCACGACCTCGACCAGGCCGGCGCGCAGGTTGCGGGCGAAGCGCTCGTTGACGATCTCCAGATTCGGCATCCGGCCGCCGACCATGCGGTCCTGCGACGCCAGGTCGTAGGTGCGCACGCCGTCGCTGGCGGCCGCTTCCGGCTCGAGCGTGTCGCTCTCGTCGGCGATGCCCTGCAGCAGCGCGTCGACCTCGTCCTGCGTGAGGATCTGTTCGATCATGGCCGCGTCACTGGATGATGAAGCTGGAGAAATTGACGTGCTGGATCGGGTTCTTGACCGTCTCCTTGTGCTTCTTCTTCGCCGGCGGCTCCTCGGCACGGGCCGTCGATTTCTCCACACCGCTGGCATCCGACGCCGCTGCAGCCGCGGAAGACGGCGCCGCCGAAGTCACCGGCATCGGCGCGGCGATGTCGATGCCCATCGGCCGCACGGCCTCGCGCATGATCTCGTCGGCCAGCAGCTCCTTGCCCATCGGCTCGAGCAGCTCCTTCGAGGTCTTGCGCGTGATGACCAGGAGAATGGCGTTGCGGACGGCAGGCATGTAGACCTTCATCTGATCGGCGAACGCCGGGCTCTGCAGCTCGAGGGTGATGCCGATCTGCGCGTAGCGGTCGCTGTCGCGGTCGGCGAGATTGATGATGAACGGATCGAGCGGCAGGTAGGTCGGCGGGTTGTGGGCGTCGTGCATTTCCACCGGCGCCGCGGCCTCGCCGCCTTCGCCGTCGGCGGCCAGCGCCTCGGCGGCAGCGTGCGCCGCTTTCTGGCGCAGGTAGAACACGGCGCCACCGCCCGCCAGCGTCACCACCAGCAACGCGGCGGCGACGATGACGATCAGCTTCTTCTTGCCGTCCTTGGCGGCTGGTGCGCCGAGGGCGGCAGGGTCGGCGATCACGGCGGACATCGATGGTTCTCCTCTGGCATCCCTGGCCCGCGGCCGAGGTCGGCAGCCGGGCGGATATCTGAAGGAAATTATGGAAAGCGGCGGCCGGATCGAAGCGGAGATAAGGCGTGCTTTTGCCGTGCAGACCCGGCCTCGCCGGACGGCCGGAGTGGGCACCCGGTCACGGCGGCGGGAATAATCGGCCGGCGATCCGGATAGGAGCGTCGGGAGGGCCGGTGGCCGGATCTGCGCGTTTTTCGTCGCTCGTGTTGCCGCATCTCGATGCCGGGTACAACCTCGCGCGCTGGTTGCTGCGCGACGCCCACGATGCCCACGACGCGACGCAGGAGGCCTGCATGCGCGCCCTCCGGTCGATCGACAACGTGCGCGGCGGCGAAGCCCGCCCGTGGTTCCTCACCATCGTCCGCCACGCCTGCTACGACTGGATGAACCGCAATCCCCGGCCCGGCCCGGAAGTCGATCTCGACGCGATCGTCGATCCCGCCGCCGATCCGATGCAGCGGGCGATCGACCGCCGCGAGCAGGCCGCCCTGGCGGCGGCGATCGCGTCGCTGCCGCTGCCGTACCGGGAGGTGATCGTGTTGCGCGAGCTCGAATCGATGTCGTATCTCGAGATCGCCGCCGTCGCCGGCATTCCGATCGGCACGGTGATGTCGCGGCTGGCGCGGGCCCGCCGCCTGCTGCGCCATTCGCCGCTGCTCGAAGCGGTCGGGGCGACCCGTTCCGGAGCCGAACCATGAATTGCGCCGAAGCCGACACGCTGATCGCCGCCCGGCTCGACGGCGAGCTCGATCCGGTGCGGCTGCGCGCGCTCGACGCGCACCTGGCGGCGTGCCCCGCGTGCGCGGCAGAGCTCGTCTCGCTCATGCATCTGAAGACGCGGCTGGCTGCGGCCGCGCCCTACCACCGCGCGCCGCCCGGCCTGCGCCACGAGATCGACGCCATGCTCGCCGACGCAACGCAGCAGCAGCGCGCGCCTGCCGGCTGGTTCGGTGCGTTGCGCGGCGGCCGGGCCTTCGCTGCCGGCGCGATGGCCGGCGCCGCGGCGTTGGCGCTGGTCTGGGTCGCGGGCACGGAGCTGCTCGCGCACCGCGAGGACGGCGATCTCGCCCGCGTCCTCGTCGACACGCACGTGCGGGCCGTCCTCGGCGACCATCTCATCGCCGTCGTCTCGTCCGACCAGCACACCGTCAAGCCGTGGCTCTCGTCGCGGCTCGACTACTCGCCACCCATCGTCGAGGCGCCGATCGACGGCGTGACGCTCGCCGGCGCCCGCATCGAGTCGATCAACGGCCAGCGGGTGGCGACGCTCGTCTACCGGTTCCGGCTGCACTCGATCGACGTGTTCGTGCGGCCGAAGGGCAGCGTCGCCACCAGCCCGGCGGCCAAGACGATCCGCGGCTTCAACGTCGCCGAGGCGACCGGTGCCGACATGGAATGGCGCGCCGTCTCCGACGCGAGCCTGCAGATCCTGGAGCCCCTCGTGGCGCGGCTGGCGCAACCGGCGCCGCGCTGAGCGGGCCGGACGATCGGCTAGGCGAAGAGGTCGACCCCGCCTGCGGCGGCGCGCTGCATTCGCCGCTGCGCGCTGACGTCGAGCGCGCCGACGGCGGCCCTGCTCGCGGGCGCCGAGACGGCGCTGGAACGGCTCGATGGCGCGTCGTCGCGGGCGCCGGCGTTCGAGCCCGAATGCTGGGCCACGCCGCCGCCGGCGAGCGTGAAGCCGGCATCGCGCAACGCGCTCGCCAGCTCGGGCAAGCCCGCTTCGATGGCATGCCGCGTCGCGGCCACGTCGGCGCCGAAGTCGACGTGCGCCAGGCTGCCGTCGAGCGTGATGTGGATGGAGACCGGGCCCATGTCGGCCGGGTTGAGGTGCAGCTCGGCCTGCTGCACGCCGTCCTTCGCGAGCACGCTCACCTGCATGCCGAAGGCGGCCGCGAAATCGGGCGCGTCGACCGGCGTGGCGATGCTGGCGGAGGCCACGGCGGCGGTGCTGCCGGAGACTGGCGGCGGCGCCGCGTCGCCGGTCGGAGCGATCATGGCGGCGCTGTCGTGCGTGCTGCGTTCCGTGCCGGCGGCGGCATGGAGAGCCGTCGTCTCGCCGAGCGCTGCCGCGAATGTCGTCGATGTCTTGACGTCTGCGGAGGGATCGCCGGCGGTGCTCTTGTCGGTGCTGATGGCGTTCGCGTCGAGACGCGTCGAGCGGCTGTCGGTGCCGATGCCGGAAGTCGTCGCCGAGGAAGCATCAGCAGTCGCGTTCGCGTTCGCACCGCCGTCCGTGGCGCCGACACGGCCGCGTGCATCTCCGGCGGTCCGGCCGGCCGTGAGGTCGCTGGCCGCCAACGCGGTTTCACGTGCGTCGACGGCTCCCGGCGTTGCGGCGGCGCTGCGTGGTGTCGCCAACAGGCCGGCGGCGACCG
>CAZZVH010000333.1:0-4535 GCA_964657365.1 uncultured Burkholderiaceae bacterium | reverse complement strand
GAACACGAAGTTCCAGCGCAGGTGCGAGAAGACGACGAGATGCGGCATGGGTGCAAGGTCTCTGGAGGCGGTTCGGCGCTGTCGCAGCGCCGGACGACGTGGTGAAAGGGAAGCCGTGCTGGCGCCGCATTCGGGCAAACGGTGTGCCGCGAATCGCCCCGCGACGAGATCGGGTAAGGTCTCCGGATGCCAGCGTCCGGCGCTTCGTCGTTGTCGCGATCCATCGGGTCGCCACCGGCGTCGGCGCTCTGGCTCGCCTTGTTCGCGCTCCTGCAGCTCGCGGGTTGCGCCTCGTCGCCGCGCAGCGGTCGCGACGGCCCGGGCGCCAATCCGCCGGCGAACCTCGCGCACATCGCCGACGCGGAGCCGAGGGTCGAGCCGATCCGCGTCGGTGGCGCCAACAAGCCCTATCAGGCGCTCGGCCACGACTACGTGCCGCTGACCCGCGACGCCCCGTTCAGCGAGCGCGGCCTCGCGTCCTGGTACGGGCGCGCCTTCCAGGGCAAGCGCACATCGAGCGGCGAGCCCTACGACATGTACGCGATGACCGCCGCGCATCCGACGCTGCCGATCCCGAGCTATGCGCGCATCCGCAATCCGGCCAACGGCCGGGAGATCGTCGTGCGCATCAACGACCGCGGGCCGTTCCACGCCGGCCGCATCGTCGACCTCAGCTATGCGGCCGCGCTGCGGCTCGACGTGCTGCGCGGCGTCGCGCCGGTCGAGCTCGAGCGTCTCACCTTCGACGACATCCGGGCCGGCAACTGGCGCTCCGACGGGAGCCGCAAGAGCGTGCCCGCCGACGCGTCGCCAGCGGTGTCGGAGCTCGCCGCGAAGGGCCCGGCAGAGGCGATCCCGATCCCGATCCCGACGTCAGCGCCGCCCCTGCCGACGCCGCCCCTGGCCGTGTCGGCCGCGCCGCCACCATCGATTTCCGACCAGGCCCTGCCGATCGTCTCCGCGGCCCTGGTGCCAGCGACGCCATCGGCGGCCACGCCGCCGCGTGGCTTCTGGGTCCAGCTCGGCGCCTTCCGCGAATCGGACGGCGCCGAGAGCTTCGAGCGTCGCGTCGCGGCCGATGTCGAATGGCTGGCGCCGCTGCTCGCGACCTTCAGCGAGGCAGCGCTCTACCGGGTCCAGGCCGGCCCCTATGCGAGCCGCGACGACGCGCAGGCCGCGGCGGCGCGCATGCGCGAAGCCCTGGGCCTCGTGCCGATGGTGGTCGAGCGCCGCTGAGGCTCGGTCGGTCGCGTGTTCCGGGGCAGTGCACCGCGGATCCGTTAGCCGGGTGGTCCTTCCCGTCCCGCTGCCGGCTCGCGCAGCGCACGCAGGTCGACCAGCTGCGCATCGCCGCCCGCCCCGGTCCAGCGCGCGTACGAACCCAGCGTGCCGCCGACGGCGCCGGGCGCGCCGGGATCGAGAACGCACAGCAGCACCGGCCGCACCTGCAGCGCCGCGGCGCGTTGCACCGCCAGGCTCTCCACGCGCAGCGCCGCCGCTTCGAACAGGCGGTCGTCGCCGCGATGGCCGGCGTCGCTGACGACGTCCACGGTCGTCGCCCGCCGCATGGCCGTGTCGAAGCGCGACAGCCACTCGGCGCCTCCCGGCGCGACGCTGCTGGCGACGAACTCCCGCCGGTCGAACGGCAGCACCACGCCGACCTCGGCGCCGTGACGCAGCGCCGCGTCGATGAACAACAGGTCGGCGCCGTTGGCGGCCGAGGTGAAGACGACGGCCTGCCCGATGCCGGCGAAGAAGGCCGCGAGCGCGGCCTGCACGGCGGGAACAAGGCGTTCCGGAAAGCGGGGCGTGGCGCGCCCCGGTGCATCGATCATGTGGCCGGCGAAGGCGACGACGGTGGTGGCCATGGCCGGATCCTAGCGAGAGCCGGTGCGGCCGCCCTCCGGCTGCGTCTATTCTTCGCGGTCCAGCCGCCGCGTCGACGACGCTTCCGGCACGCGTCGAGGAGCGTCGATTGACCGTGGTCGCGAACGACATCGCCTTCATCATTCCGGGCCAGCTCGAGTCGGTGCCGCCGACGCGCGACGGTGCGCGCGGCGTCGTCCGGACCAGCGTGCGCGTCGGCACGGCACGTGCCGGCGTCGCACCGGTGCGCGCCGTCGCCCGTCCCGGCCACGACGTGGTGATGCTGTCGGTCGCCAACGGCCCGACGCTCGTCCTCCACCCGCAGGACGCACGCGACCTGCTGCGTGCGCAAGCCGGGGTGCCTGCGGCGAACGCGCGTGGCGCGAATGTCGTCGAGGCGCCGGCCGCAGCGAACGAGGTCGCCGTGCCGTCGCAGCTCGGCTGGCCCGGTCTCGAAGCGAAGGCGACGCGCGGCGCGCCCGCCGGCTGGATGGGCCGGGCCGTGCTCACCGGCTTCCACATCCTGACCGGTCTCGCCAGGGATCCGGCGGTGACGCTGGCCACCGCGGCGGTGACGCGGAAGGTCGACGGCCAGGTCGACTGCGGCGTCTACCGGCTCGCCGCCGACACGCTCGGCCCGCTCAAGGGCAGCGGACTGAAGCTCGACCAGGTGCCTGCCGCGAGCGATGGCGGCCCGCTGCTGGTGCTCGTGCACGGCACCTTCAGCGACACGCCCGGCACCTTCGGCAAGCTCTGGACGATGCACAACCCGGTCGTGCGGCAGCTGTTCGCGCGCTACGGCCAGCGCGTCTACGGCTTCGACCACCCGACGCTCGGCGTCAGCCCGATCGGCAATGCGCTGGAAATGGTGCGCGCCCTGCCGCAGGGCGCGCGCATCCACCTGCTGACGCACTCGCGCGGCGGCCTGGTCGCCGACGTGCTGGCGCGCGCCTGCGAAGGTGGTCCGCTGACCGCCGACGTGCTGGCGCTGTTCGCCGGCAAGGGCCACGCACGACATCGGAAGGACCTGCACGCGCTGGTCGCGGCCGCGCAGGCGAAGGGTCTGCGCATCGAGCGGGTCGTGCGCGTCGCCTGCCCGGCGCGCGGCACGCTGCTGGCGTCGAAGCGACTCGACGCCTACCTGTCGATCGTCTCCTGGTGCCTGCAGCTCGCGGGCATCCCGGTGGCGCCGGTGCTGGTCGATTTCCTGCACGAGGTCGCGCGCCGGCGGGCCGACCCGGCCGAGCTGCCCGGCCTCGAAGCGATGATGCCGACGAGCCCGGTCGTCGCCTGGCTGAACGCCGCGCCGGAACCGATCGCGGGCGACCTGCGCGTGATCGCCGGCGACATGCAGGGCGATTCGATCGGCTCGTGGGTCAAGACGCTGCTCTCCGATGCCTACTACTGGACCGACAACGATCTGGTCGTGCAGACGCGTTCGATGTACGGCGGCACGCCGCGCGCGACCACGTCCGCGGGCGGAGGCGCCAGCTTCCTGCTCGACAGCGGCGGCAAGGTCTCGCACTTCAACTACTTCGGCAACCACCGCACGGTGCAGGCCATCGCCGATGCGCTGACGTCGGATCGGCCGGCCGAGTTCGCGACGATCGGGCCGCTGTCCTGGGCCGGCCGCAGCGCCAGCGGCTCGCGCGCGTTGCCGGCCGCCTCGCCGCCCGCGTCGGGGGCCGAGGCGCTTGCCTCGTCGCGGCGTGCGGTCTTCCTGATCCCCGGCCTGCTCGCTTCCAATCTTGCGCTCGACGGACGACGCATCTGGCTCGGCTATCGCCTCGTCGCCGACTTCGATGCGTTGCGCTGGAGCCGGGCGACCGCCCGACGCGTCGTGCCCGACGGCCCTGTCGACGGCGTCTACGACCGGCTGGCCGCGCAGCTCGCGATCGGCCACGACGTCACCGTCTTCGCCTTCGACTGGCGCCGGCCGATCGAGGACGAAGCCCGTCGCCTCGCCGATGCGCTCGATGCCGCACTGGCGGTGCGCGACGCGAGCGGCCAGCCGGTGCGCGTCATCGCGCACTCGACCGGCGGCCTGCTGGTGCGCACGATGGCGATCGACCGACCGGACACCTGGCAGCGGCTGACAGCCCGCGACGGCGCCCGCGTCGTCCTGCTCGGCACGCCCAACGGCGGCTCCTGGTCGCCGATGCAGACGCTTTCCGGCGACGAGACCTTCGGCAACGCGCTGGTCGCTTCCGGTTCACTGGTCGACAGCATCGGCGCGCGCCGGACGATGGCGACGATGCCGGGCTTCCTGCAGGTGCAGGCGGGTCTGCTCGATCCCGCACTCGAGCTCGACCGCGCCGCCACCTGGCAGGCGCTCGCCGATGCCGATCTCGCTCGCCTCGCTGGCCACGATTCCTGGCACCTCGCGGACGTGCAGCGCGCGCTCTATGCGTGGGGCGTGCCGACGCAGGCCGTGCTCGACCAGGCGGTCGCGCTGCGTCGCCGGCTCGATGCCGCGGCGATCGCCTTCGGCACCGGGGCCGCGGCCGGCAAGATCGCGATGGTGGTCGGCCAGGCGCCGTTCACGCCGGGCGGCTACGTCGTCGGCGAGGCCGGCCTCGAGTACGTCGATGCGGCTGGCGGCGGCGACGGCCGGGTCGCGCTCGCCGAGGCGCTGCTGCCCGGCGTGCGCACCTGGACGCTCGACGCTC
>CAZZVH010000332.1:0-4544 GCA_964657365.1 uncultured Burkholderiaceae bacterium | reverse complement strand
CTGATCGTTCCGGACTGGTTCTACGCCGCGGTGATGGACGACGCGCTCGTGCTCACGATCGACCGCGCCTATTTCGAGCTGACGGGCGGCCTCGAGCGCTGGCTGTATCGGCTGGTGCGCAAGCATGGCGGGCGGCAGCGCACGGGCTGGCGGTTCGACTTCCGCCATCTGCACCACAAGTCGGGCGCGCTGTCGCCGTTCCGGCGGTTCGCGTTCGAGCTGCGCGACATCGTCAGGCGGCAGCCACTGCCTGGCTACGTGCTGTTCATCGAAGCCGAGACTGGCGGTCGCGTCCTGCTCGCCTTCGAGCCCGTATCCGCCTGTGGACAACCTGTGGAAGCGCTCGTGCTATCGGGAACGCCCACTATCGTGCCATCAGGAACACATCCCTCGTGCTATCAGGAACGCAAACAGGGTGTAAGCCATTCATCTCAAACGACGAATCGCGCACTTAACTTAGACTCTAACGAAGAGTCTAACCTTGTAGTGGGCGCGCGGCGTTTTGTGGATCGCCAGCAGCCGGTCCTGCGTGCGGAGAGTCGACCGGGAAGGAAAGGCGAAGCGGGCCAGCGAGGCGCGACATGATCGTCGCACTGCTGAACCAGAAGGGCGGGGTCGGCAAGACAACGCTGGCGCTGCACCTGGCGGGCGCCTGGGCCGCACAGGATCTGCGCGTGCTGGTGGTCGATGCTGACCCGCAGGGATCGGCACTTGACTGGTCCGAGCAGCGTGGCCGCGAAAACCTGCCCCGCCAGTTCGGCGTGCTCGGCTTAGCGCGCGAGACGCTGCACCGCGAGCTTCCTGAGATCGCCCGCGACGTCGATCACGTCGTCCTCGACGGGCCGCCGCGTGTCACTGGCATCGCACGCTCCGCGCTGCTCGCCGCCGACGTGGTGCTCGTGCCGGCCACGCCCTCGCCGTTCGACGGTTGGGCCTCGGCCGAGATGCTGCGGCTGCTCGGGGAGGCGCGCATCTTCCGGCCGGAGCTGATCGCGCGCTTCGTGCTTAACCGCTGCATGGCCCGCACGGTCATCGCGCGCGAGACCGGCGAGGCGCTGGCCGAGCATGACCCGCCAGTGCTCGCGTCCCGCGTCGGCCAGCGCGTCGCCTTCGCCGCTGCGGCGCGCACGGGACGGCTCATCGGTGAACTGGATGGCCACAGCCTCGGCGCGCGAGAGATCGCCAACCTGGCGGCCGAGATCGCCGGCCTCGTGCCGTGACCGTGCGCAACCGCAAGCAGGGGTTTGCAGCCCGGCCTGCTAGCCCAGACGATTGGGTGCGGGCATCAGGCGACGGTCGAGCTGCGCCGACGGGAGCGGACGCCTACACGGCGCGGCTCACCGTGGACGTCACCCCGGAGTTGCGCGGCCGGATCAAGATCGCGGCGTTCCGGCGCGGTCTGACCGCAGCAGACATGCTGCGCACCTTGCTGGAACGAGAGTTTCCGCCCAACGCCGACGGCGGCGGAGTGACGCCATGAAGCCGCTCACCGAAGTCGAGCTGTATTGGCTGGAAGGCCGCATCGAGCGCTGGATCAGGTTCGGCCGCGACGTCGAGGAGCGCATCATCGACCGCCGCCGGCGTGTGCTGTCATTTGCACCCGGCATGGTGTTCGCCTTCGTGCGATGGGCATCGAACGACCACGGAACCGTGGTCTCGCGCATCGACATTCTGCGCGCCGTCGAACGTGGCGAGGCCTGCTCGACGATCCCATGCGTGACACCCGGCGGTGAAGTCCTGCTGCGCAGCTTCGGCTGGCCGAATGTGGAGCGGGTGCTGAAGGCCATCGACGCCGTGGACGCGCTCGGCATTGATCCGGGCGACGCCGACCCGAACCACTGGCGGCACGTCCACAACCGTCTTTCGGCTGGCCAGGAACCGCGGCCCTACACGCGCGAGCGCCATCGCGCCTGGCTCATGAGACTGAGGATCGAAGCATGATACGATGCAGACTCGTCGTGGCAACCGGCAGCGTCGCCATCGCGACTTTCGCGCTCACGGCGGTCTGGAAACACCCTCCGATGTTGGTCTGGAATGCAAGTGCCAGCGTGCCGATCGGGCTGTATTCAGTGCGCGATGCAGGACGGTTGGCCACCGGCGAACTCGTCGTCGCGCGGCCGCCCGAGACGCTGGCCGACTTCCTCGCAAACGGGCATTACCTGCCCAAGGGCGTGCCGCTCATCAAGCACGTCGCGGCGCTTCCAGGCGCCATCGTCTGCCGTAGCGGACTGTCGGTCAGCATCGACGGCGTGGTCCGCGCTGAAGCCCGTGACCGGGATCACGACGGACGTCCACTCCCGTCGTGGAGCGGATGTCGAACGATCGCTGAGGATGAAGTCTTGCTCCTGAACGCGAGCGAACCTGCGTCATTGGACGGGCGCTACTTCGGGCCCTTGCCGAGTGCCAACATCGTCGGGCGAGCCGTGCCAATCTGGACGGAGCAGCGGCCATGAAGGCGGTGTTGCGAGGCTGGTCGATCGCAGTCGCATCCACCCTCGGCTTGCTCGCCATCGGCAGCACGGCCGCGGCGCAGCAGCCCACCCTTCCTTCCCGGCCCGTTACTCCCACCACCGATCCGATCGCGGCTTACGTCGCAGAAGCCTCGCAGCGTTTCGGCATCCCGGAAGCTTGGATACGCTCCGTAATGCGGGTCGAGAGCGCCGGCGAGGTCGGGGTGACATCGTCGGCCGGAGCGATGGGCCTCATGCAGGTGATGCCCCAAACGTACGCCACAATGCGTGCAAGGCTCGGCCTGGGTGCCAATGCCTACGACCCGCACGACAACATCATGGCGGGCGCGGCCTTCCTGCGCGACATGCACGACCGCTATGGTGATGCTGGTTTCCTGGCCGCCTACAACGCCGGTCCTGCGCGCTACGAGGAGTTCCGGGCTGGCGGGCGGGCGCTGCCCTCAGAGACGATCCTGTACATGGCTCGTCTCGGTCCAATGCTCGGCTTGGACGGCGGGGTCGCGCTCGACGTCAACGTGCCCAGTGTCGTCGCGACGCCAGAAGCCGCGCCGATCTTCGTCTCGCTTCACGGCAACGTCGCTGTCGTTGGCCAGCAGCGCAACGCGACTTCAAACGTCCAACTCGCTGCAGCCGACGTGCAGGTCGACGACCGAGCTGCGGGTCTATTCACGTCGCAGGTCCAGTTCCCGGACCGCACACCAGCGAACGCTGAACGCGCCCCGGATACACCGATTTCTACGCAGCCGCCGAACGGTCGCCCTGTCAATCCGGTGCCGCTTGAGGATCAGCGTGACACGATCTTCGTGCAGCGCGGCACGGTTCGGACCACCCCATGACGGCGAGGATGGCTTTCGTCATGCCATTGGCGGCGTTGTCGCAAGCGGTCGTGCAACGATGCGGTATCCGGCAAGGCTCGTTGGTCAGACTTGAATTGCGGCAGAAGTCAGGGAGATCAGGACGGCAAGATAAAAGCCGCGATGTGCGGCTCGGTCGGTCGGGGCGCTGGCGTTTTGATTTCAACAACTTCGACATGCATCTGGCGATGTGCGCCGGAGGCTCGCGATGTGCAGCCACGCCCGACAGCCTGATATTGCTCGCGCAAGCGCACCTCGCCGGCGATCCATGAGCGCCAGCGACGACGAAATCCGCATCCGCCCAGGCCGCGTCCGCTCACGCGGCGATGCGACCAGCAAACGCTTCGTCAGCCAGGTGCTGCGCGCAACCGAAAAGGCGGGCGGCGTCTCGCGCCGAATGGCGTCGTCATCCCGATCCAGCACCTTTGGCCGCGGCCGCTCCGCCAGCCAGCGCGCCGCCTGTGGACTGAATGCTCGAACGCGCCTCGTCACCGTCAAGGCGCGCGTTGTCCGGCACGGCACGCGCGCGGCGCCGCTCGCGACCCATGTCGCCTACTTGCAGCGCGACGGTGTCACCAAGGACGGCGCTGCCGGCCGCCTGTTTAACGCCGAGCACGACGAGGCCGATGGGCGCGCCTTTGCCGAACGCTGTGTCGACGATCGCCACCACTTCCGCTTCATCGTCTCGCCAGAGGACGGGGCTGACATGGCCGACCTCAAAGCATTCACCCGCGACCTGATGGCCAACGCCGAGAGGGATCTCGGAACGCGGCTCGACTGGGTCGCAGTCGAGCACCACAACACCGAGCATCCGCATGTTCATGTCCTGGTCCGAGGGCAGGCCGACGACGGCACGGACCTGGTCATCTCGCGAGACTACATCCGGGAGGGAATGCGGTCGCGCGCCCAGGCGCTCGTCACGATGGAACTCGGCCCCCGCACCGACCAGGAGATCAGTCGCGGCCTGGAAGTGCAGATCGATGCCGAACGCTGGACGCCGCTCGACCAAGGTCTGGCCAGGCGCGCGGCCGATAACGAGGGCATGGTCGATCTTCGGCCCGATGCAGCTGTCCAGCCTGATGCCGTTCACCATGCCCGCCTCGGCCGAATGCAGAAGCTGGAGAGGCTCGGGCTGGCCATGCCGGCCGGCCCTGCGCAATGGACGTGGAGCCCCGAAGCGGAGAGTTCTCTACGCGCGCTCGGCGAGCGCGGCGACATC
>CAZZVH010000331.1:0-4576 GCA_964657365.1 uncultured Burkholderiaceae bacterium | reverse complement strand
GAACGATGCGGGCATCCGCGAGATCGAGCACGACCCGGTCGAGCCCGGCGACGCTCAGGCACTCGAGGGCCAGGTCGAGCACTTCCAGGTCGGCCTCGAGCCCGGGATGGCCGTAGATCTCGGCGCCGAACTGCAGCGGTTCGCGCGTCGAACCGCCGCCGGCCGCGCGTGTATGCAGGACGGGGCCGCAGTAGCAGAGCCGCGCGACACCGCTGCGATTGAGCAGGTGCGCATCGATGCGGGCGACCTGCGGCGTGCTGTCGGCGCGGATGCCGAGTGTGCGGCCGCTCAGCTGGTCGACGAGCTTGAAGGTCTGCAGATCGAGGGCGTGCCCGGTTCCGGACAACAGCGATTCGATGTGCTCGAGCATCGGCGGGATGACCAGCTCGAAACCGAAGCTCTCCGCCGCATCGAGCAGGCCGCGCCGCAGCATCTCGACCTGGCGGGCCCGGGCGGGCAGGACATCGGCAATGTGCTCCGGCAAGAGCCAGGCAGAGGACATGCAAAAGCGCCGGCGATTAAAACGGCGATTGTACAGATCGGTCGCCGGCCGGAATCGATCGCGCGGGGCGGATTCGACGCTTCAAGACCAGAACACGACGAGCATCGCCAGGCCTGCGATCATGCTGGCCAGACCGAGGAAACGGATCTGGCCGTCGCTCATCGTCATGGCCTTCTGGAAGACGCGCCGCCACGTCAGCGGGCTGAGGAACGGGAGCACGCCTTCGGCGACGAGCATCAGCGCCACCGCGCTCATGGCGACGTCCCAGAAGCCGATCTCCCCCAACGGCTATTTCCTGGCCGGCGCCGCGGCGGTCGCGGCCGGTCCGCGCATCGCCTTGAAGAAGTCGCTGTTCGGATCGACCACCATCACGTCGCTCTTGCTCCTGAAGCTCGAGCGATAGGCCTCCAGGCTGCGGTAGAACTGCGCGAACTGCGGATCCTTGCCGAACGAGTCGGCGAAGATGGCGGACGCCTTCGCGTCGCCCTCGCCCTTGACCTTCTGCGCATCGCGATAGGCCTCGGCGACGATGACGTTGACCTGTCGGTCGGCGTCGGCGCGGATCTTCTCGCCTTCCGCGCCGCCCGTCGCACGCAGCTGGTTCGCGACCTGCAGCCGCTCCGAGCGCATCCGGCTGTAGATCGACTCGGTGATGTTGGCGACGAAATCGACACGCTTGATCCGCACGTCGAGGATCTCGATGCCGAACGACTTGGCATCGTCGTTGAGCCGGTTGCGGACGTCCAGCATGACCTTGTCGCGCGCGCTCGAGAGCACCTCGCCCACCGTCCGCTTGGTGACTTCCTCGTTGAACGCAGCGTGCACGATCGGCGACAGCCTGGCCTCGAGGTTGCTGATGTCGACGCCGTTGTTGCGGATGAACTGGCGCGGGTCGTTGACGCGCCACTTCACCAGCCAGTCGATGACCAGGCTCTTTTTCTCCGCGGTGAAGATGGGGCGCGTTTCCGGGCTGTCCAGGGTCTGGATGCGACGGTCGAGGAAGCCGACGTTCTGGAACGGCGGCGGCAGCTTCATCTTCAGGCCGGGCTCGGTGATCACTTCCTTGATCTGCCCGAACTCGTAGACGACGGCGACCTGGCGCTGGTCGACGATGAAGAGCGTCGACGAGGCGATGAGCAGGATCAGCAGCAAGCCGCCGATGACGAGACCGATTCGATTCATGGCGCGCTCCTACCGGCCTTCGCGGTCGCGGGTGCGGCCGCCATCGCGCGAGCGGACGTCGACCGTGCCCGTCGCCGGCGTGGTGTCGACCGGGGTCGGGACGACGGCAGGCGCTGCCACCGTCGGGACGGAGGCCGCGGCGGCCGACTGCTGCAACAGCTTGTCGAGGGGGATCGAGAGCAGGTTGGTGTTGTTGCGGACGTCGATCATCACCTTGCTGACGTTCTGGTAGACCTGCGACATGGTGTCGATGTAGAGGCGGTCGCGCGTCACCTGCGGCGCTTTCTGGTACTCGACCAGCTGGCTCGCGAAACGCTCCGCGTCGCCCTGGGCTTCGTCGGTGACCCGCGACTTGTAGCCCTCGGCCGCTTCGCGCAGCCGCGCTGCCGTGCCCTGCGCCTTCGGGATCTCCGAGCTGGCGTAGGCCTGGCCTTCCTTCTTCAGGCGGTCGCCGTCCTGGCCGGCCTTCAGCGTGTCCTCGAAGGCGGCCTGGACCTGCTCCGGCGCCTGCACGCTCTGCATGTTGACGTTGACGATCAGGATGCCGGCCTTGAGACGGTCGAGCTGCGCCTGGACCGAGCGGACCAGCTCGGAGGAAATGGCCTCCCGTTGCTCGTAGAGCACCGAATCGATCTTGCTGCGGCCGACGATCTCGCGCACCGACGATTCGGCGGCGAGTGTCACGGCGTCTTCCGGGTGGAAGTTCTCGAACAGGAATTCGCGCGCGTCCTTGATCCGGTACTGGACCGTGAACCGGATGTCGACGATGTTCTCGTCCTGCGTGAGCATCGACGAATCGCGCAGCCCGGTCGCCTGACTGACCGAGTTGCGGCCGATCTCCTTGCTGCGCAGCTGCGTCACGTTGACGATCTCGTCGGCCTGGAACGGGTACGGGAAGCGCCACTGCAGGCCGGAATCGACCGTGTGGTCGTACTTGCCGAACGACGTGATGACGGCCTTCGACCCCTCCTGGACGATGAAGGCGCCGCTCATCAGCCAGACGAGCACCACGACGCCCGCGATCAGCGCGGCACCGACGCCGGCGCTGCGCATGTTGGGCTGGAAGTTCGGGCCGCCCCCGCCCGGCTCGCCCGGGCCGCCGGTGCGCCGGCCCCGGCCGAACAAACCGCCGAGCTTGCGGTTGAAGTCGCGCCAGAGCTCCTCGAGATCGGGCGGCCCGTCGCCGCGGCCGTTGTTCTGGGCCAGCAGGGGACGCTCTGCGTCGACGAAGGTGGAAGTCTGGGTCATGAAGACAAGGAAGGCGAATACCGCAACGAGGCGGCGCGATCAGGCGTGCGAATGATAGGTGCCGTTGCGGGTGTCTTCGCCCACTTGGCGCAAATCCGGATCCGCGTCACCAGATGAAGCCGTGTCGCCGCCGTTCAAGTCGGCATCGTCGTCGGCCGGTCGGGCAGTGCCGGGGCGGCTGGATTCGTCGGCGTCGCCCGAGGCGGCCTCGGCGATGCGGCCGCGCAGCACGTCGAGCCCCTCGCCGCTGCGCGCGCTCGCGAACACGCGCTGCACGCGCCGCCCGCTGGGCAGCTCGAAGCTGTCGGAGAGCGCGCGCGGGCGCTCGGTGTCGTCGAGGCGGTCGAGCTTGTTGAAGACGACGATCTGCGCCACGTCGCCGGCCCCGATCTCCGCCAGCACCCGCTCCACCTCGGCGATCTGTTCCGCGTGTTCCGGGCTGGCGCCGTCGACGACGTGGACGAGCAGGTCGGCGTCGGCCGCTTCCTGCAACGTCGCCTGGAATGCCTCGACCAGGGTGTGCGGGAGGTCGCGGATGAAGCCGACCGTGTCCGACAGCGCGACGCCGCGGCCGGCAGCGTCGAGGTGCAGCTGCCGCGTCGTCGTGTCGAGCGTCGCGAAGAGCTGGTCGGCGACATACGCCTCGCCGTTGACGAGCGCGTTGAAGAGCGTCGATTTGCCGGCGTTCGTGTAGCCGACCAGGGAGACGCGGAAGGTCTGGTTGCGCTCGCGCGCCCGACGCTGCGTGCTGCGCTGGCGCTTGACCTTCTCGAGCTGCTTCTTGATGCTCTTGATGCGCTCGCCGATCATCCGCTTGTCGAGCTCGATCTGCGCCTCGCCCGGGCCGCCGCGGGTGCCGATGCCCCCGCGCTGGCGCTCCAGGTGGCTCCAGCGGCGGACCAGCCGCGTCGACAGGTATTGGAGGCGAGCGAGCTCGACCTGGAGCTTGCCCTCGTGGCTGCGCGCGCGCTCGCCGAAGATCTCGAGAATGAGCATGGTGCGGTCGGCGACGGCGACGCCCAGATGGCGCTCGAGATTGCGTTGCTGGGCCGGCGACAGCGCCTGGTCGAAGACGACGACCTCGGCCTGGTGCAGTTGCACGAGCTCCTTGATCTCGTCGGCCTTGCCGGTGCCGACGAAGAAGGCGGCATCGGGTGCCTTGCGCCGCGCCACGACGCGGGCCACCGCGACATCGCCCGCGGACTCGGCCAGCAATGCCAGCTCGTCGAGGGACGCGTCGAAGAATTTCCTGCCGCCGAAATCGACGCCCACGAGAATCGCCCGCGCCGGCTCGCCGCGTGGCGCGGCGTCGGCCATGAGGGGACCGCTCAAGGGTGGAGCCGCCGGGTTGCCGCTGCTCTCGTCAAGGCTGCTCGGGAGCGTCGGGCGCGGTCTGGAAATTGACTGCGCGACCCGGCACGACAGTGGAGATCGCGTGCTTGTAGACCATCTGCGTCACCGTGTTGCGAAGCAGCACGACATACTGGTCGAAGGACTCGATGTGCCCCTGCAGCTTGATGCCGTTGACGAGGTAGATCGAGACCGGAACGTGCTCCTTGCGAAGCAGGTTCAGGAAGGGGTCTTGTAAGAGCTGCCCTTTGTTGCTCACGTTGAAACTCCGTGATGTGTTCTGGAGCGAATGAC
>CAZZVH010000330.1:0-4598 GCA_964657365.1 uncultured Burkholderiaceae bacterium | reverse complement strand
AGCGGAAGAAGTCGATCAGGAACTCGACGCTGCGGTAGGCCTTCTCGTTGCTGCCCAGCAGGATGCCCAGCGGCATGCCGACCGCGGCGGCGATGACGAAGGCCTCGACCGTGCGCCACACCGTGACCAGGAAATCGGCGAGCAGCGGGCCGCCGGCCAGGCCGACGACCATCGTCTGCAGGGTCGCGAGCGGCGGCGGCAGCAGGATCGCCTTGATCAGCCCGGCGCGGACGACGATGTCCCAGACGATGAAGAGCGCGATCGGGCCGACCGCCGGCAGGAGCCGGTCCCACTGGAAGTTGCGCAGGGCGGCGACGACGCCTGCGCCGGAGGCGGCCGGCACCGGGACGACAGTGGAGGTGCTGCTCATGTCACGCCTTGTAGAGGAGCGGCTCGACGACGACCTTCTTCTCGAAGATGCCCTTGTCGGTGAACAGGTCGTAGAACTTCTGGAAGTAGGCGACGTCGCTCGACTTGAACTCGTTGTAGAGCATGTACGACGCGAGCGGCACCTCGGTGGTCAGCGGCCCCTCGATGGCGGTGTAGCCCTTCATGAACTGGCGCGCCTCCTCGGGCTTGCTGCGCACGAGCTCGATGCCGCGCGCATAGGCGGCGATCACCTTCTTCGATTCCGCCGGGTGCTTCTTGAGGATCTCGGTCGTCAGGCTGGCGGCGCCGCCGTGCCAGGGCGCCATCGGATCGCCCAGGATGTAGTGGGCGACGACACCGGCTTCGACCACCCGCGTGACGCCGTTCAGGCGGCCGACCGTGCCGGTCGGCTCCAGCGTGTAGACGCCGTCGATCTGGCCGGCGGCCATCGCCGCGACGTGCTGGCCGATCGGCAGCTCGACCACGCTCATCACGCCGGCCCCGGCGCGCTCGAGCATGGTCCTGGCGAGGGTCACGTTCTGGATGCCCGGCCCCGATGCCACCCGTTTGCCCTTCAGGTCGGCGACGGTCTTCACCGTGCTGTCCTTCGGCACCAGGAATTCCTCGAGCACGTATTTCACGTTGCTCGGGTTGGTCGCGAAGATCTTGAAAAGGCCCGGCTGCGCGATCTCGCCGATCGCCAGGTTGGCGGTGCCGGTGCCGTTGGCGCTGCCGTCGCAGCGGCCCGACAGCATCGCTTCCATCACCTGCTGCGCGCCCGCGAACTTGATGGCCTCGACGTCGACGCCAGCCTCCTTGAAGTAGCCCTTCTCGACCGCCGCGAAGAACGGCAGGCCGGCCGCCACCGGCCAGAAGCCGATCCGGAACCTGGCCGCGCCTTGCGACCGCGACACGAGCGGGGCACCGAGCGCGGCGACGGCGACACCGGTCTGGAGGAAGCGGCGTCGCGAAGGTGATGGGCGGGTGGTGGTCATGCGTGTCTCGGTCAAGGAGTGAAGCGGCGGGTCTGGCGATCGAGCGTGGGGAGGCGTCAGGCAGCCAGGGCTTCGGCGGCGCGCGTGTCGCCGGCCATGGCGCGGCCGATGGCGGCGATGTCGACCGGCGGCGGCGCTGCGTCGCCGCTGCCGACCAGCGTCGTCTCGTAGGCGATGTGGCCGTGCGAGAGCACCAGCAACCGCGTGCTGAGCGCGAGCAGCTCGTCGAGGTCCTCGCTGATGAGCAGCACCGCGCAACCGGCGTCGCGCGCATCGCGCAGGCGGCCGTGGATCTCGGCGGCGGCCTGGAAATCGAGGCCGAAGCACGGGTTGGCGACGATCAGCAGGCGCGGTGTCTGCGACAGCTCGCGCGCGAGCACGGCGCGCTGCACGTTGCCGCCGGAGAGCGATGCCATCGGCGCCTGCGGCCCGGTCGTCTTGACCTTGAAGCCGGCGATGCGCTCGAGCGCCTGGGCCCGCATGCGGCCGCGCGAGAGCCACCAGCGGCCGGGCAGGCGTGCGCCTTCGGTGAGCGGCGGCGCGTCGAAGTTGCGGAACGCCAGGTTCTCCTCGACCGACATTCGGCCGACGCAGCCGTTGTGCAGCGGCTCCTCGGGCAGGCTCGCGACGCGCAGCCGCCGCATCGATTCGCGCTGCGGACGGTACGGCTCGCCGTCCACCGTGAGGCGGCCGGCGGCCATCGGCAGCACGCCCGTCAACGCCGCCATGAGCTGGCTCTGGCCGTTGCCCGAGACGCCGGCGATGCCGACGATCTCGCCGGGCCGCACGTCGAGACTCAGATCGTGGATCGCCGGCAGGCCGGGGGTGTCGCTCTCCACCTGGAGGCCGATCACGCGCAGCCGCGGCGCGCTGTCGGCCACGGGCGACCTGGCGAGCGCCGCGGTCGGGGCCGCGCCCTCCTCGAGGCTGGCCTCGGCCTTCAGCGCCGGCGTCAGCTCGCCACCCATCATCCACGCGGCGAGCGTGTCGCGATCCACTGCATCGACGCTTCCCTGCCCGGTCATGCGGCCGCGCCGCAGCACCGTCACGTCGTCGCAGACGCCGAACACCTCGCGGAACTTGTGCGTGATCATGAGGACCGAGATCTCGCCGGCCGTGGCCATCGCCTTCAGGCGCCCCAACACGTCGTCGGCCTCGAGCGGCGTCAGCACCGAGGTCGGCTCGTCGAGGATCAGGAACCGGCGCTTCGTGTAGAGCTGCTTGAGGATCTCGAGCTTCTGCTTCTCGCCGGCCGAAAGGCCCGCGACCATGCGGTCGAGCGGCAGCGGGAACGGCGCCGTCGTCATGAAGGCGGCCAGCCGCGCCCGCTCGCGCTTCCAGTCGATGACCGCGCTCAGCTCGCGGTCGGCGAGGGTCAGGTTCTCCGCCACCGTCATGCCCGGTGCGACGGTGAAGTGCTGGAAGATCATGCCGATGCCGAGCCGCGCGGCGTCGCGCTGGTTGTCGATGCGCTGCTCGCGGCCGTCGATGGTGGTGCTCCCGGTGTCGGCGGCATGGAAGCCGATCAGCGCCTTCACCAGCGTCGACTTGCCGGCGCCGTTCTCGCCGAGCAACGCGTGGAACGTGCCCGCCCGCACGGTGAGCGAGACGCCCTGCAAGGCCTGGAAGGCGCCGAAGCGCTTGCTGAAATCGAGGAGCTCGACGCGCGGTGCGCCAGTGGGCTCTCTTTGCGGCGGAATGAGGTCGCTCATGGCGTCAGGCTCCGGTGGCGCGCATGGGCATGGCGCTGGTCGCGCCGAGCGCGGCGAGGATCGCGTGGCTCGGGGCCACGGCGCCGAACACGCCGCCCTGCATCGTCACCATCTTCAGCGCCGCGTCGTGGTTGCCGCGGTCGGTGGCGGCAGTGGCGTCGCTGACGATCAGGCACTCGAAGCCGCGGTCGTTGCCTTCGCGCATGGTCGTGTGCACGCAGACGTCGGTCGTCACGCCGGTGAGCAGCAGGTTGCGGATGCCGCCGGTGCGCAGGATCAGCTCGAGATCGGTGGCGCAGAACGAGCCCTTGCCCGGCTTGTCCAGCACCACTTCGCCGGGGATCGGCGCCAGCTCGTCGATGATCTGCCAGCCCGGCTCGCCGCGCACCAGGATGCGGCCGCACGGGCCCGCGTCGCCGATGCCGACGCCGCCGTCGCCGATCCGGCGCGATCGCCAGCGCTTGTTGGCGGGGAGGTCGGACAGATCGGGCCGGTGTCCTTCGCGGGTGTGGATCACGTGCATGCCGAGGGCGCGGGCCCGTGCCAGGAGTGCCGCGATCGGCGCGATCGGCGCACGGACGGCGGCGAGGTCGTAGCCCATGCGGTCGACGTAGCCGCCGATGCCGACGAAATCGGTCTGCATGTCGATGACGACGAGCGCGGTGTCGCCGGCCGTCCAGCGGCCGTCGAACGGCCAGGCGTACGGGTTGGCGTCGACCGGGGCGAAGGTGGTCGCGGCTTCGATCGGCGTCATCGTCGTGCGCTCCATGGGGTCGCCTCAGCGGTTGAGCGAGAGCTCGCCAGGTGCGCCGTCGCTCGGGCCCGGCTTGCCGAGACCGATCAGCATCGCCAGCACGAGCGCGTAGGGCAGCGCCGCGAGCAGGTAGTAGCCCTGGGAATAGCCGAGCGCCTGCAGGGCCGGGCTCACCGCGCTGGCGCCGCCGAACAGCAGGCCGGCGGTGATGCAGCGGCGCGGATCCCAGCGCGCGAAGATCACGAGCGCCACCGCCATCACGCCCTGCCCGCTGGAGAGCGCCTCGCTCCAGGCGCCTGGATAGACCAGCGACAGCGAGGCGCCGCCGATGCCGGCGCAGGCGCCGCCGAATGCCGTCGCGGCGATCCGGTAGGCCGCCGGCGAGAGGCCGAAGGCACGCGCCGCGTTCTCGCTGTCGCCGACGACGCGCAGGCGCAGGCCCGTTCGAGTGTGTCCGAGCGCCCAGTGCACCGCGAACGCAGCGACGACGCCGAGGACGAACAGCGGGTTGATCGACAGGGCGGCCTTCAGCGCCGATTGATCGGTCCAGCCGCCCAGCATGATCGCCGGCAGGCCTGGCGCCTGCGGCTGGATCAGCGGCTTGCCGAGCCAGAACGCGAGACCCGAGCCGGCCAGCATCAGGGCGATGCCCATGGCGGTGTCGTTGACGCGCGCCAGGCTGCACAGCACGCCGTGCAGGCCGCCCAGAGCGACGCCGACGGCCGCAGCGCCGACGATGCCGAGCCATGGATTGCCTGTCGCGAGCGA
>CAZZVH010000329.1:0-4626 GCA_964657365.1 uncultured Burkholderiaceae bacterium | reverse complement strand
CTCGCCTAGTCTGCCGTCGCCCCGGACGCCTTCACCGCAACGCGCCAGCTCTCGGTCGCGGCCTGCACGAGCTCGCCGAACTGCCGGGGTGTTCCACCCGCCACCTGCAGGCCCTGCGCGGTCAGGAACTCGCGCGTCGCAGGTTCCGCCAGGATCCGGTTGATCTCGGTGTTGAGCCGCGCGATGACCGGCGCCGGCGTCCCGGCCGGCGCCATGATGCCTTGCCATGCGAACGCCTGGTAGTCCCGCACGCCTTCCTCGGCCATCGTCGGAACGTCGGGGGCCACCGGCGAGCGCGAGCCGCTGGTGTTGACGATGGCCCGCAGCTTGCCGGCCTTGACCTGCTGCATCGCGTTCAGCAGGTCGTTCGACACCAGGTCCACGTCGCCCGCGAGCAGGGCGTTCAACGCCGGTGCCGCTCCCTTGTAGGGGACGTGCGTGATCGAGACGCCGGTTCTCACCTTGAACAGTTCGACCGCGAGATGAGGAAACGTCCCGTTGCCGGCCGACGCGTAGTTCAGCGCTCCCGGCTTCGCCTTCGCCTGCTCGATCAGGTCGTGCAGGTTCCTGATCGAGGAATCCGCGCGAACGAGGAACAGGTTGGGCACGTAGACCATCAGGACGACCGGTGCGAACGCCGTCGCGGTGTCGTACGGGAGCTGCTTGTAGAGGCTCGGGTTGATCGCGATGTTGGTGTTCGCGAACAGCAACGAATAGCCATCGGCCGGTGACTTGGCGACGTTCTCGGCACCGACGATGCCGCCGGCGCCCGCCCGGTTGTCGACGATGACCGGCTGGCCCAGCGAGGTCGACAGCTTGCTGCCGACGAGCCGCGCCAGCACGTCGGCCGAGCCGCCGGGAGGGAACGGCACCACCAATCGGATCGGCTTGTTCGGGTAGGCCTGCGCGCACGCGTTGTCTTGCAGCCCGGCACCGACGACGATGGCGAGCAACGCGCCGGCAAGGAAGCGGATCGAGCGGAACGTCATGAGGGGATCACCGGCAGGAGAAGGTAGGAATCGAACGCCCCGCCGAACTCGACGACATGCGAAGTCACGAGCGGGTTGCAGGTGTGGACCCAGATCGGATCCTCGGCCGTCGAATCCTGCCCCTTGATGTCCAGGGCCAGCCTGTGCCCGGCCATGAAGACGTTCGACGTCTCGCGGATCTCGATGGCGTACGCATGGCTCACCCCCGGCTGCAGGACTTCCTTGCGCGTGTGGCTCTGGTACGGGCGATACGGCCTGGAACGCGTGTCGTCGAGCGCGCGCTGGCTGGCGCGCAACCAGCCCTTGGTGAGGGTTCGAGAGCTGCCGTCCGGGCCGACGTCGCGCAACGTCACCACCCAGGTCGCGTCGGCCTGGTCGAGCCGCGCATGGAAGTACAGCGCGACCGGTCCCGTGACCTCCGTGTCGGCAGCGAAAGGTTCGGTCTGGAACGTCGCGCCGGGGGGGAGCTGGTTCGGCGGCAGGTCGGGATCGTTGAGGAACACGGCGTCGCCCGGAGCGCCGGGGCGTTGCGTGCCCAGCTCGCCGCCGGCGCGCAGGAAGTAGCGCGTCCACTCGGTGCGCGCGAGCGGCCACTCCTGCTCGTCGCGATAGACGTTCTTGCCCTTGATGAGCAGGCGGATCGGCGGCTCGTCCATGAAGCCGGTGTCGTTGCCTTTCAGCCAATGGTCGTACCAGCGCAGGATGAGATCGTGGTGATCGCTCCAGGGCCGCAGCGGCCCGAGGCGCGATTCGGTCTCCATGATCAGGAGCTTCTTCGGCGCATCGATGCCCTCGTAGGCTTCGAACGCCCCGGCGAGATGCACCGCCCAGCTGGTCCATCGGGTCGCCAGGAAGGTCGGGATCCTGATCTTGTCGAACATCCTGTTCGGCGAGCGTTCCCAGTAGAACGGGCCGTCGAGCGGCTCCAGCAGCCAGCCGAAGAGCAAGGGGTTCTTGCGCGGGTACTTGAGCTGGATGTGCAGGTAGGGCGAGTGCCGGACCTCGGGCGACTCCATGAGCGCCGAAACCCTGCTGGCGATCTCGTCGTCGGAGAGGTAGCCGTAGCTGAGCGGGCGCATGCCGTCGACGCTGACATGGCCCCACCACTGGTGCCAGAAGCCCTCGTTCAGCAGGCCGCCGTGATAGACGCTCTGGCGGTAGCGATCGGTCAGCGCCTCGTAGGGCACGATGGCCTTGAGGTGTGGGGGCTGCTGCGCCGCCACCATGTATTGCATGACCGCGAAGTACGACATGCCCAGCATGCCGCAGTTGCCGTCGCACCAGGGCTGCTCGGCCATCCATTCGATGATGTCGTAGCCGTCGGTCTGCTCGTCGAGCCCCTGGTAGCAGTAGTCGCCCTCCGAATCGCCGGAGCCGCGCGCATCGGCGATGACGTGCACGTAGCCTCGCGTCACGAAGAAGTTCGAGTCGCCCGCCTCCAGGCCGCCGTTGCCGATCAGCGGGCTCAGCGGCGCACGCTTGCCGGTGACGCTCTGCAGATCCTTGCCGTAGTGCGAATAGGAGAGCAGGGCCGGATATCGGCCCGGTGCCTCGGGTCGGTACACATCGCAGGCGAGGCGCGTGCCGTCGCGCGCCGTGATCGTCACGCCACGCTCGATCTGCATTTCATGCGTGGGCTGGGAGACGCGACTGCGCCAGGCGTCGGGGTCGTTCTGCATCGTCCGTGGACTCCGTATCGGCGTGAGCTCCAACGCCGCAGTCAGTGTAGGAACGGGTCCGATAATTGTTGAAAGCAACCATCGTCCGTACAAACCCGCCGTGTCCCTGGAGAAGCCCGCCGCAGTCGATGAGCTGCTGAACTACCGGCTGTCGCGGCTGCTGGCGGCGACGAGCGCTCCGGGGATCCGTCTGCTCGAGGGCCGCTACGGAATTCGCCGGCGCGAATGGAGCTTGCTCGGCCTGCTCGCGGCGTATGGCGCCATGTCGCCGTCCGAATTGGCCGAGCGGTCGAAACTCGAGCGCGCCAAGGTGTCTCTCAACATCACGACGCTGGCGGCCGACGGCCTGGTCGAGCGTGTCGCCGTGCCGGGTGATGGCAGACGCGCACGCGTCGCGCTCACCGACAAGGGGCGAGCGCTGTTCGACGAGATCTTCCCGAAGCTGGCGGCGCTCAGCACCGCGGTGCTCGGTGTCCTGACGGCAACGCAGCTCGCGGGACTGGACGAGATCATCACCGCGCTCGGCAAGTCGGCGGCCGCCGTCAATGCGCGCGACCCCGCCCCGGACAAGGCCGACAGACGACACGGCGGCAGCCGGCGCCCGCGGCAGGGCGCGGCGTGACGACGCCGTTGCACTGGCAGCTCATCGACGATGCTCGGCGCGGGCTGGAAGACATCGCTGCAGGCCGGACACAAGACGCAGACGTGGCCATTGCAATGCTCCAGAAACGCCGCAGCCGGGGCGCTGGTCAGGCGCCAAAGGGCGGCGTGAAAGCCACTCCCTCTGCAAGGAAGCGTGGCTGAGCGCGGCTCCGCGTCGAGATCGACCGCATCCTCTACACAGCGCACGAGCCGGCGCGTGCCGACAGCGGCGACGCGCGGTGGACGACTCGATGATCGCTCGGGTCTGGTTGACGTCCGAAGGCCAGATCATCGGTCCTGTCGCGCTCTCTGGACGACGCCCTACTTGTCGCTCGCGTCCCCATACAACCAGCGCCATTGCTCGGCATATCCCGCCAGCCTCACCGTGCTGCCGTGAAACGGGTTCTGGCCTCTGCCCCCGCTCGGAACGTCGAGATCGAAGACGAGCACGTGATCGGAAGGAATGTCGAGCTTGCGGTACGCCTTCGCGATGAGCGGCGCGGTGTTCTCGCGACGATGCACTTCCGCGAACCAGCGCTCCGGCGGCGTGCGGCTGGCTTGCCCGAGCCACGGAGCGAGCGTTCGATCGGAGCCGTAGAAGTCCCACGGGCTCGAGAACAGGACGACGCGCCTCACGGGCCGCTGCTTCGCGATGTAGGCGGCCATGCCCGCGCCTTGGGAGAGCCCGGACAACACGATTCGCGACCAGTCGGGTTCGTCGCCGGCGAGATAGTCGCGCCAGTGGCGGGAAGGCTCGCGGGCATCGAGGTAACGCAGCAGCATGACCAGACGGTGGACGACCGCCTCCGCGTCGGCATTGCGCACCGGTGCATCGGGAACATCGCCGCCGAACGCGCGTTCGCGCCGGAATCGCTCCGAACAATCCGGGTCGGGCTGGCGCGGACAGATCTGGACGACGGATGGCTCGTCGTCGTACTGAAGGCCGATGACCCGATAGCCTTGATGCGCCACGACGCCGAGCAGGCCCTCGACGTTTTCGGGTCGGCCTCCGGTCCCCGGCAGGAAAATCGCGAGTGGCGCCTGGGCAGCGGCATTGCGGCCGGTGACGATCACGTTGACGTCGTCGAAGTCCTTCACGGCCGGATCGGCTTCTGACGGCCTGACACGAACGATCTGCAGATCGTCCGCCGACGGGTCCGAGCCAGCCGCGGCGGCCGCGAGACAAGCGCTCGCGGCGAGGAAGAGCATCGCGGCGCGCATCGAACGCCGGAGCGTTTTCCGAACGAGGAGCTGGCAGATGTTCATCGCATGGGAGATGAAGACGAACGGAGGATACGATGACTCGATCGGTCGCC
>CAZZVH010000328.1:0-4632 GCA_964657365.1 uncultured Burkholderiaceae bacterium | reverse complement strand
CTGCTCGTATCCGGCGGCCACACCCAACTCCTCGAGGTTCGCGAGGTCGGCGACTACCGCCTCCTCGGTGACACCATCGACGACGCCGCCGGCGAGGCGTTCGACAAGTCGGCCAAGTTGCTTGGCCTCGGGTACCCGGGCGGTCCGGAGCTTGCTCGTCTGGCCGAGTTCGGCAATCCCAAGTCCTATGCGTTGCCACGTCCTCTGCTGCATCGCGATTCACTCGATTTTTCTTTCGCGGGTCTCAAGACAGCCGTTCGAACACAGGCCTTGAAGCTCAGCGGCGACAGCTGCGGACAAGCGCGCGCTGACCTTGCTGCAGCGACACAGGAAGCCATCGTCGACGTGCTCGTTCACAAGTCGATGAAGGCGTTGGAGCAGACTGGCCTCGACCGTCTCGTGGTCGCGGGCGGCGTGGGTGCCAATACCGCGCTTCGATCGCGTCTCACATCCGCATGCGAACAGCGCCAGGCCCGGGTGCACTACCCGGAGCTGGCGCTCTGCACCGACAACGGCGCGATGATCGCGCTCGCTGCCGCCATGCGCCTGCAGCGAGGTATCGCCGAGACGTCGATGGACTACGCGTTCGACGTGAAGCCGCGTTGGCCGCTCACGCCACCGCAGGCGATAGTGCCCCGGATGTGAGCGACCGGCCTGCGGGCCTCAGCCGATGCTGAGCTGCGTCGCGCCGGCGGGGACCTTCTTGGCCAGCGTCAAGGTCAGCACGCCGTTGTCGAACTTCGCCTGCGACGTCGACTGATCGACCTCCGCCGGCAGCACGACGGTGCGCGCATACGCCGCAGTCGAACGCTCCCGATACAGCACACGATCTTGCAGCGCCGGCTTCGCATCGGCCACCGGTACTTCGGCCGCGGGCTCGATCTTCGGGATCCCGGCTTGTGCTTCGACAGTCGCGAGCACGACGCGCCGACCTTCGACGGACACCTTCAACTGGTCGCGGCCGACGCCGGGGACATCGAAGACGACGGTGTAGGCGGTGTCGCTTTCCGACACGTCCATCGACGGCGTGCGGGTATCGGCAACGGGCCTCGCCGCAGACGACGCACGATCGAAGGACTCGTCGAACAGACGGTCCAGGGCGCGGCCGAACGAGGGCGAGATGGAAGCACGCTGAGCGCGCGCGAGAGGCAGAACGAACATGGTGTGCTCCTACAATTTGCTGGTCGTCGCACTGTGCTTCGACCCTGCCGACGAAGTGAGTGCGGCGAGGACGTTTTCAAGAGCGGGCGAGGGAAGCGCATGAGACAAGCCATCGACGATCTGCCGGCCTCGAAGATCCGAGAAGTGGCCAACGCGGCGATCGGACGCGACGACGTTCTCGCCTTCTGGTTCGGCGAGAGCGACGAGCCGACGCCGGCGTTCATTCGCGACGCAGCCACTCGCTCGATCGTCGACGGCGAGACGTTCTACTCGCACAACCTCGGACTGCCCGAACTGCGCGCGGCCCTTGCGCGCTATGTGGGTAGCCTCCACCCCGCCGTCGGCGTCGACCGCATCGCCGTGACGTCGTCGGGCGTCAACGCGCTGATGCTCACGATGCAGGCGCTCGTCGGCGCGGGCGACGAGGTGGTCGCGGTCGTGCCGGTCTGGCCCAACCTCACGGCCCAGCCGGCGATCCTCGGCGCGCAAGTCGTTCGCCATCCGCTCCGCGTCCACGATGGCCGATGGTCGCTCGACATCGAATCGTTGTGCCACGCGGTGACGAAGCGCACGCGCGTGCTCCTGGTCAACTCGCCGAACAATCCGACCGGCTGGACGCTCGATCGCGGCGAGCAGCAGGCGTTGCTCGACCATTGCCGCACCACCGGCACATGGATCGTCGCCGACGAGGTGTACGAGCGCATCCACTTCGACCCCGTCGCACGCTGCGCGCCGAGCTTTCTCGACATCGCGGCGCCCGATGACCGTCTGGTCGTCGTGCACAGTTTCTCGAAGAGTTTCCTGATGACCGGCTGGCGATTGGGCTGGCTGGTCCACCCGCCGGCGTTGGGCCCGTCGATCGGCAAGCTGATCGAATTCAACACGTCGTGCGCGCCCGTCTTCATCCAGCGCGCCGCGCTGGCCGCGCTCGACGCTTCCGAAGACTTCGTGCCAGGGCTGGTCGAGCGGATGAGGGCCTGTCGCGATACCTTGTTGCCGCCCCTGACCTCTCTGCCGGGAATCACCTGCGCGATGCCTCCGGGCGGCCTGTACGCCTTCTTCGCGATCGAAGGCCAGAGCGATTCGCTGGCGCTCGCCAGGCGGCTCGTTGCCGAGGCCGGGCTCGGCCTGGCGCCCGGCGTCGCGTTCGGGCCAGAGGGGGAGGGCTGGTTGCGCTGGTGCTTCGCCTCGCGCGATCCGCTGCGCCTTCTCGAAGGCGTCGATCGCCTGAGACGCTTCCTGCATCTATAATCGTGGGCTTCGCTGCTTTCCAGCGATTCAGCACGGCGCCGGTCGGTTTCACTGGCGTTCGCAAGTTCAAGCCGAAACCGTGGCACGCGGCCGTCCAGGCCCGAGCTCGGTTCCTCGGTTCAACCACAGGAAACGAGATGCCAGCCACTACCGAACACACAGCCGAGATCGTCAAGGCGCACGCACGAGGCGCCGCCGACACCGGGTCGCCCGAGGTGCAGGTCGCCTTGCTGACCGACCGGATCAACGAGCTCACGCCCCACTTCAAGACCCACCTGAAAGACCACCATGGCCGCCGCGGCCTGTTGAAGATGGTCAATCAGCGCAAGAGCCTCCTCGCCTACCTGAAGGACAAGGACGCCACGCGCTACATCTCGCTGATCCAGAAGCTCGGCCTGCGCAAGTAGGACGGGACACGACGCCGAAGGCCCGACCGGAACGACCGGCTGGCGCTTCGGCGATGGGAACGGGCAGCAGACGCGCGGGAGCTGTGTCATTCCACCGATGTTCGCGATCGATGTCGATGCGAGCACCCTTGGAATGGCATGACGCGCAGAGTTGTCGTTCCGGGAGCCGGCGCCGCCCCACAGGCGCCCTGCAACGGAGAACACGCCATGAGCATCTTCAACAAGATCACCAAGACCTTCCAATGGGGCGGCAAGACCGTCACCCTCGAGACCGGTGAGATCGCCCGCCAGTCGAGCGGCGCCGTCGTCGTCTCGATCGAGGACACCGTCGTCCTCGCCACCGTCGTTGCGAAGAAAGACGCCAAGCCGGGCCAGGACTTCTTCCCGCTGACCGTCGACTATCTCGAGAAGACCTACGCCGCCGGCAAGATCCCCGGCAGCTTCTTCAAGCGCGAAGGGCGCCCGAGCGAGCTCGAGACGCTGACGTCGCGCCTGATCGACCGGCCGCTGCGCCCGTTGTTCCCGGAAGGCTTCTACAACGAGGTGCAGGTCGTCATCCACGTCCTGTCGCTGAACCCAGAGATCGCCGCCGACATCCCGTCGCTGATCGGCGCCAGTGCCGCGCTCGCCATCTCCGGCATCCCGTTCAACGGTCCGATCGGCGCGGCGCGCGTCGGCTACATCGGCGGCCAGTACGTCCTCAATCCGTCGAAGGCCCAGATGGCCGAGACCGAGATGGATCTCATCGTCGCCGGCACCGAAGCCGCCGTGCTGATGGTCGAGTCGGAAGCGAAGCAGCTGAGCGAAGAAGTGATGCTCGGCGGCATCGTGTTCGGCCACGAGCAGGGCAATATCGCCATCGCCGCGATCAACGAGCTGGTGCGCGACGCCGGCAAGTCGGTCTGGGATTGGAAGGCCCCCGCCAAGGACGAGGCGCTCATCGCCCAGGTCTCGTCACACGCCGAACACGCGATCGCGGCGGCCTATCAGATCCGCTCCAAGCAGACGCGCACCCACGCACTGCGCGACGCCACCGCGGCCGCCAAGAGCGCGCTGACGGCGGCAGGCACGACCTACGACTCGGTCAAGGTCGACAGCATGCTGTTCGACATCGAGGCGAAGATCGTCCGGAGCCAGATCCTGTCCGGCGAGCCCCGGATCGACGGCCGCGACACGCGCACCGTGCGCCCGATCGAGATCCGCACCAGCCTGCTGCCGCGGGCCCACGGCTCGGCGCTCTTCACACGCGGCGAGACGCAGGCACTGGTCGTCGCCACGCTCGGCACCGACCGCGATTCGCAGCGCATCGATGCGCTCGCCGGCGAGTACAGCGAGCACTTCATGCTGCACTACAACATGCCCCCGTTCGCCACCGGCGAGACGGGCCGCGTCGGTTCGCCGAAGCGCCGCGAGATCGGCCACGGCCGCCTTGCCAAGCGCGCGCTGGTCGCCGTGCTGCCCGACCGTGCCGAGTTCCCGTACTCGATGCGGGTGGTGTCGGAGATCACCGAGTCGAACGGCTCCTCGTCGATGGCCTCGGTGTGCGGCGGCTGCCTCGCGCTGATGGACGCCGGCGTGCCGCTGAAGGCGCACGTCGCCGGCATCGCCATGGGCCTGATCAAGGACGGCAACCGTTTCGCCGTGCTGACCGACATCCTCGGCGACGAGGATCACCTCGGCGACATGGACTTCAAGGTGGCAGGCACGACCGCCGGCGTGACGGCCCTCCAGATGGACATCAAGATCCAGGGCATCACGAAGGAGATCATGCAGGTCGCCCTGGCGCAGGCCAAGGAAGCGCGCCTGCACATCC
>CAZZVH010000327.1:0-4633 GCA_964657365.1 uncultured Burkholderiaceae bacterium | reverse complement strand
CGTTCCGCTGCGACGCGCCGCGTCGCGGCTGGGCAAGCTCGGCTTCGCGGTGCAGACCGACCCGGCGGCGGCGGCCCGGGCGCAGCGCTTCGCCGGCGACGACGACACCCGGCTCGCGGCCCTGCACCGCGTTGCCGACGCGCGTCCGTCGATCGCCCTCGCGACGCGCGGCGGCTACGGTCTGACACGGCTGCTCGACCGCATCGAATGGAAGCGCCTGGCCAGGAGCGTCGCGGCCGGCACGCGCTGGGTCGGCATGAGCGATTGCACCGCGCTCCAGCAGGGCCTCCTCGCGCACGCCGGGTCCGTCACGTGGGCCGGTCCGCTCGCTTGCGACGATTTCGGCCGGAGCGACGCGGAAGGCGGCGTCGACGAGGTGACGCAGGGCTGCTTCCTCGAAGCGATGACGGGCTCGCTGGAAGCGGTCGGCTTCCGTACCGAGGCCGGCTTCGACGGACTCTCGGTGGCCGGGACGCTGTGGGGCGGCAACCTGTGCGTCCTGAACTCGCTGCTGTCGACCCCGCACTGGCCTCGCGTCAAGCGCGGCGTCCTGTTTCTCGAGGACGTCAACGAGCATCCCTACCGGGTCGAACGCAACCTGCTGCAGCTGCACCAGGCCGGCGTGCTCGACAGCCAGCGCGCCATCGTGCTCGGCGTCTTCACCGCCTGGAAGAAGTCGCCCAACGACCGCGGCTACACGTTGAAGACGGTCATCGAGCATCTCCGGTCGCTGACGAAGACGCCGATCCTCACCGGTCTGCCGTTCGGCCACGTCGCGACCAAGGTCTGCCTGCCGGTCGGGGCCCGCGTCGAGCTTCTCGTGGAGGGGCGCGATGCGTTCATCGGCTGGCGCGATGCGTTCCACCATCACCGCCATGCCTGAGTAGCCTGCCCCCGCGGGCAGCTGCCCTTATCATCGCCAGCTGCCGCGCCCCGGATCGGCCACGAGCCCCGGGGAGTCGAATCGCCGCCGCGCCCATTCGCGCGGCGGTGTCACATGGAAGGGAACCGTCATGCGGGCATGGGTCGTGTCGCTCGGGCAGCGCCGGGCGTGGCGCCGCGCCCTGGTTTCGGCGGCGTGCGGCGTCGGTGTCGGCGCCAGCCTCCTGCTCGGCGGCTGCGACAACAACCCCTTGCCGAACGACGCCTCGGCGTCCAACACGCTGTTCAGCGCCAACATCGAGACCTCGCCCAGGCATCTCGACCCGACTGCTTCCTACTGGAGCAACGACACCCCGTTCACGTACCAGATCTACGAGCCGCCCTACGGTTTCCACTACCTCAAGCGCCCCTTCGAGCTGATTCCGAAATCGGCCGCAGAGGTCGTCAAGCCGAAGTACTACGACAAGGACGGCAAGCTGCTGCCCGACGACGTGCCCGGCGAGCAGGTCGCGGAGAGCGTCTACGACGTGCCCATCAAGCAGGGCATCATGTTCCAGCCCCACCCGGCGTTCGCCAAGGACGGGCAGGGCAACTATCTCTACCACGCGATGAAGCCGGGCGAGCTCGGCAGCCGCCGCACGCCGCTCGACTTCGAGAAGACCGGAACGCGCGAGCTCGTCGCCGAAGATTTCGTGTACGCGCTCAAGCGCCACGCGACGACGCGGATCACGACGCCGATCTACGGCATCTTCTCGGAATACGTCGTCGGCCTGAAGGAGTACGGGCCGCTCGTCAAGGCGGAAGACGTCAAGCTGATGGCCGGGCGCGATCCATCGAGCCAGGACAAGCCCTTCCTGGACTTTCGCAAATGGCCGCTCGCCGGCGCCACGGCACCCGAGAAGTACCTGCTGCGCATCCGCATCAAGGGCAAGTATCCGCAGTGGAGCTACTGGATGCAGCTGACGTTCACGGCGCCGGTGCCGTGGGAGGCCGATGCCTTCTATGCCCAGCCGGGCATGGCGGCGGCGGGGCTGACGCTCGACATGTGGCCGGTGGGCACCGGCCCCTACATGATGACCGAGTACATCAAGGATCGCCGCCACGTGATGAAGCGCAACCCGAACTACCGGGGCGAGCCCTATCCGTGCGAAGGAGCACCCGGCGACAAGGAAGCCGGCCTGCTCGACGACTGCGGCAAGAAGACGCCGTTCATCGACACGCTGGTCTCGACGGTCGAGCGCGAAGCGACGCCGCAGCGCGCCAAGTTCCGCCAGGGCTTCTACGACGTCGAGGTCTTCGAGCGGACCGACACGGGCATGCCCTATCGGGTCGAACGCGACGATTCCGCCGAAGTCCGCAAGGAATACGACGACAAGGGATTCCGGCTCGAGAGATTCAGCGACGTGTCGAGCTGGCTGATCGGCTTCAACATGCTCGATCCGGTGATCGGCCGTGGCGACACGCCGGAGCAACAGGTGAGGAACCGCAAGCTCCGCCAGGCGATCTCGATCGCCATCGACTGGGAGGAATTCTCGAAGGTCTTTCCGCGCAAGGGCGGCGAGGTCGCGATGAGCCCGCTGCCGAAGGGAGTCTTCGGCTCGCGTTTCGGCACGACGGAGGGCATCGACCCGGTGACGCACAAGGTGGTCGACGGGCAGGCGGTTCGCCGCTCCATCGACGAGGCGAAGAAGCTGATGGTCGAAGCCGGCTACCCCAACGGCCGCGATGCCGCGACAGGCCAGCCGCTCGTCATCAACTACGACTACTACGCGCCGGCCACGCCGGAGCGCAAGCCGGAGATCGACTGGGTGGTCCGGCAGTTCGCGAAGATCGACATCCAGATCGAGGTGCGCGCCACCGACAACAACCAGTTCCAGGACAAGGTGCGCAAGGGCAAGTACCAGGTCTTCTGGCTCGGCTGGAACGCCGACTACCCCGACGCCGAGAACTTCATGGTCCTGCTCTACGGGCCCAACGGCAAGACCAAGTTCGACGGCGAGAACACGTCCAATTATGCGAACCCCGAGTACGACCGCCTGTTCTCGAAGATGAAGCTGCTCGACGACGGCCCCGAGAAGCAGGCCGTGATCGATTCGCTCGTCAAGATCGCCCAGGACGACGCGCCGTGGAGCTTCGGCTATTTCCCGTTCTCGTCGGCCGCTGTCCAGCATTGGGTCTACAACTCGAAGCCGGCAATCCTGGTCCGTGACCAGGGGCGCTATCTGCGTCTGGACCCGGCCGAGCGGGTCGCCCGCCTGAAGGCGTGGAACAAGCCGGTGTGGTGGCCGATGCTTCTCGCCGCGGCTGCGGTCGCGGCGCTGCTCGTCTTCGCGTTGCGCAGCTTCCGCCGGCGCGAGCGCACGAACGCGCGCGGCGAAGTCGTCGCCGCCTGATCGCGCCCGTTCCCCGGTTCCGCCCATGGCCTCGTATCTCGTTCGTCGCATCCTGTACGGCGTGCTCATCCTGCTGGGCGTCAACCTGGCGACGTTCTTCCTGTTCTTCACCGTCAACACGCCCGACGACATGGCCCGCCTGAACATCGGCGGCAAGCACGTCAACCAGGAAATCATCGACAAGTGGAAGGCCGAGCGCGGCTACGACAAGCCGCTCTACTACAACGAGAAGAAGCAGGGCGTCGAACGGGTCACCGACACGATGTTCTGGGAGCGATCGGTCTCCCTCTTCACGCTGCACTTCGGCCGCGCCGATTCGGAGAGCGCCGGCGATATCGGCCATGAGATCTCGACCCGGATGTGGGTCAGCCTGCAGCTCGCATTGCCTCTCTTCGTCCTGCAGGTGATCGCCAGCACCGCCTTCGCCCTGCTGCTGGTGATGTTCCGCAACACGCGGCTCGATTTCTGGGGCGTCGTCGCGTGCGTCGTGATGCTCTCGATCTCGAGCCTGTTCTACATCATCGTCGGCCAGTTCCTGTTCTCGCGGGTCCTCAAGCTCGCGCCCATCTCGGGCTACGTCGCCAGCATCGACGTCGTCAAGTTCCTGGTCCTGCCGGTGCTTCTGTCGCTGGTCGCCCGACTCGGTGCGGAGGCGCGCCTGTACCGGGCGATGTTCCTGGAAGAGTCGAGCCGCGACTACGTGCGCACGGCCCGGGCCAAGGGCGTGGCCGAGATCTGGGTGCTGGCGCGGCACGTCCTGCGCAATGCCCTGATTCCGATCATCACCAGCGCGGGGGGTTACCTGCCCTACGTGTTTCTAGGCAGCCTGGTGTTCGAGAACTTCTTCGGCCTCCCCGGGCTCGGCGCCTATGCCATCGAGGCCATCACCAAGCAGGATTTCGCGATCGTCCGGAGCATGGTGTTCATCGGCGCCGTGCTCTACATCGCGACCAACATCCTGATCGACATCGCCTACACGTGGGTCGACCCGCGTGTGCGCCTGACCTAGAAGGCCGACCGTGCCGAAGATCGTTCTCCTGTGGACCGACGTGGCGCTCTGGCTGCTCGTCGCGGGCCTCGTGTTCTACGCCGTCGTCGTGCGCCGCAATCCCGACCTCCGGGCCACGTGGCGCAAGGTGTTCCGCGATTCGGCGCCGATGGCGTCGTCGGTGGTCCTGATCGTCTTCCTCGGCGTGACGATGCTCGACAGCCTGCATTTCCGCTCGCTGCTGCCGCAAGCGCCCGGGACGCAAGGCGCTGCGGTCGCCTACGACACCAGGACGCGCTCGATGCTCGACGTCGTGCTGAGCGGCCTCGTCAACTCGCGCGAGGCGACCTACTCTCGGCCGCTCGCCTAT
>CAZZVH010000326.1:0-4637 GCA_964657365.1 uncultured Burkholderiaceae bacterium | reverse complement strand
CGCCACCTGGCCGCTCGCCACGACGAAGCGGTCGCGCAGGGCCGAGGGCAGGGGACCGATCTTCGCGGCCGCCGTGAAGTGGCTGACGGCCGAGGCCAGGGCGCGGTGCAGCTCGTTGGCGTTCGTCTCGATGCCGTCGACGTCGCGGGCGCGCAGGGCAAGGCCGAGCGCAGCCAGCCGGGACTCGACGGCGGCGAGCCGGATCTCGAGCTCCGGGGAATGGGTCGGGGCGGGCAGGGCCCCGCCGTTCGGCAGGGTCATCAGCTCTTCGCCTTGCCCAGCAATTCCTGCGCGTTCGCGATGAGCTTGTCGGCGATCACTTCGGGATGGATCTTGAAGGTGCCGCTCGAGATGGCATCGCTGACGGCGGCGACCTTGCCGGCATCGAACTCGCTCGAGCCGCTCGACAGCAGCGTCGACGCGGTGCTCGACAGCGCGACCGTGGCGCTCGCATCGGGCGTGCCGATGGCGCTGGCGGGGGCGGCGCCGGCGGATCCGACCTTGGTCGAATCGACCGTCGCGGTCTGGCTGCCGGCGACCGGCGGGGTGACTGGCTTCTCAGCGGGGTGACCGATCTTCATCGTGTTTCTCCATCGGCGCCTGGACAGTGCGCGCCCAACGACATGGACGGACTATCGGCGTCGCACGGCGCGACTTTAGGGTTTTTTGGCGCCGGCGGCCACGCCGCCAGAGGCCTCACAGGGCCACCTCGACGCGCCGTTCGCCGCTCGGCATGCCGGTCACGACCTTGCCGCCCTCGGTCCGGACCCGTGCCGGCTGGCCTTCCATGCCGTTGTTGAGCGCCTGGCCCTCGCTTTCGAGGGCGAAGCCGTCGCCGGCGGCGATCACCTTGACGGTCTCGCCGGCCGCGAACAGCTGGCGGATCTTGAGCTGGCCCTGGCGCAGGGTCTGGCCCGGCCGAAGCGCCTGGGCGAGCGTCCGGCCGACGGCGACCTTCGGGTCGGTGATGGCGGCGGTGTATTCCTCGGCCAGGTCGACCTCGGTCTCGGCCAGGTCGGAGTCGACCAGGATGCTGCCGGCGGCGGCGCCGTTCGGCACGGTCAGGGCGCGTCCGTAGACCTTGACGGTGATCGGCAGGAAGACGTTCCAGGGTGTCGGCCCGTCCTTGCAGCGCAGGCCGATCCTGGCCTTGCCCCACAGGCGCACGCCGAGGGGCAGGTATGGCTCGACCTGGCGGCAGGCGGCCAGGTGCAGGCGCGGATCCAGTTGGCCGATGACGACCTCGACGCGGCTGCCTCGCGGCTCGCCGGTCTTCTCGAGCGCGAGCGATCGGACGGTCTCGAGCATGGCCGCATCGATGCCCGCAGCCACGGCTGCCGGCGTCGGTGGCTCGTTCGCGAACGCCGGTGCGGCGAGGCCCACGAGAAGCAGCAGGGCGACCAGCACGGCGCCGAGCGCCCAAGCCAGGACGCGCGGCGGGAAGCGTGCCGGAAAGTGCACCAGAGCGCGCGCGAGGGAGCCGAACAGGGCGACGGACAACATGGCGTCACTCTAGTGGCCGGGCCGTTCGCCGAGGCGCGGAGATGGCGGGCAAAGGGTGCGCTATTCCCGCTTATGTTCGCCGATCCCCGTCCGGACAATGTCTTCACATCGCCACATGGCGGGCTGCTGCCCACCCGGTGGCGGCGAAGCGAGGCACAGATGATCAACCGGACCGACAGCGGCATCGATTTCCAGGCCCAGGCACTCGTGCTGCGGTCGGAGCGCCAGCGCCTGATCGCCAGCAACATCGCCAACGCCGACACGCCGGGCTACATCGCCCGCGACATGGATTTCGCCAAGACGCTGCAGGCGGCGACCGCCAGCCTGCCCGGCGCCCAGACGATCGCGACGACCCAGGCCGGACATATCGGCAGCGGCAGCGCCGGCTTGAGCGGCGGCCTCGCCGGCAGCCAGCTCCTGTATGCGACGCCGGCCCAGACCAACCTCGACAGCAACACCGTCGACATGGACCGCGAGCGGGCCAGCTTCGCCGACAACTCGGTGAAGTACGAGGCGACGCTACGCTTCATCGGCGCCGCCATGAAGACGCAGCTGTCGGCGATCACCGGGCAATGAGGACTGAACGATGAGCATGCTGTCGATCTTCAACGTCTCGGGGAGCGCCGCCAGCGCCCAGAGCCAGCGGCTCAACGTCGTCGCCTCCAATCTCGCCAACGTCGACACCGTGGCCGGCCCGGACGGCCAGGCCTACAAGGCGCGGCAGGTGACGTTCCAGACACAGATGTTCGGCAGCTCGCCGAGCGATCCGAGCGCCGCCGGGGTGCGCGTCAGCACCGTCAGCGAAGACCAGACGCCGGGCCGCAAGGTGCACGACCCCTCGCATCCGAGCGCCGACGCCGACGGCAACGTCACGTACAGCAACGTCAACGCGGTGGAGGAGATGGTCAACATGATCTCGGCCTCGCGTTCGTACCAGAACAACCTCGAGGTCATGAACACGGCGAAGTCGCTGCTGCTCAAGACCATCCAGCTCGGAACCTGACGGAGAACTCCATGACAGTCGGCTCGGCAACATCCACCAACGACGTCTCGAACGTCGTGTCCACCGCTGCGGCCGCGAGCTCGTCGAGTTCGCTCAGCGCCGACAGCTTCCTGAAGCTCCTGGTCACGCAGATGCAGAACCAGGATCCGCTCAACCCGATGGACAACGCCGCGGTGACCAGCCAGATGGCGCAGATCAGCACCGTGACCGGCATCGGCACGCTCAACACGACGGTGCAGTCGCTGTCGGGCCAGTTCACGCAGATGCAGGCGCTGCAGGGCGCCTCGCTGGTCGGCCACAACGTCATCGTCCCGGGCAACATGATCAACGTCGATCCAACGACGGCGGTCGGCCAGGGCGGCTTCCAGCTGACGTCGCCGGCCGATGCGGTCAAGGTCGAGGTGCTGGCGCCGAGCGGCGCGGTCGTCCAGACCATGAACCTGGGCGCCGAGGCGTCGGGCCTGCACAGCTTCAACTGGCCGGCCGGCACCACGACCAACGCCGACGGCTACACCTTCCGCGTCACCGCCACCACCGGCGGCGTGAAGATCCCGGCGACCGCGCTGATGAGCGACACGGTCGATGCCGTCTCGACCGAGAACGGCGTCTTCAACCTCGAGCTGCAGAACTCCGGCACCGTGCCCTACACGACCGTCGTCGCGCTGAACTGATCCCCACTCTTCCCTGAAAGAACATCACCATGGCTTTCCAGCAAGGTATCTCCGGCCTGAACGCGGCCAGCAAGGACCTCGACGTCATCGGCAACAACATCGCCAACGCCAACACCTACGGCGAGAAGGTGTCGCGTGCCGAGTTCGCCGACATCTACGCCAACCAGAACGTGTCGAGCATCTCGACCCAGGCCGGTATCGGCACGATGCTGGCCACCGTGTCGCAGCAGTTCACACAGGGCACCATCACGCCGACCGACAACCCGCTCGACGTCGCCATCAGCGGCAACGGCTTCTTCGAGGTCAAGGGCACGAACGGCTCGATCGAGTACACCCGCAACGGCCAGTTCAAGTCCGACAGCACCGGCTTCATCGTCAACGACCAGGGCCAGAAGCTGATGGGCTACCCGGCCGACGCGACCGGCACGATCATCCCCGGCACCGCGGCCGCGCTGCAGCTGCCGACGGCCGGCATCACGCCGGCGGTGTCGACCAAGGTCGCGATGGAGATGAACCTCGACTCGACGGCCGCCGTCACGGCACCCGCGTCCGGCACGCCGATCAACTTCGCCGACCCGACGACCTACAACAACGCCACCTCGCAGACCGTCTACGACGTCAAGGGCCAGCCGGTCGCGCTGACGTACTACTTCCAGAAGGCGAGCACCGACACCTGGAACGTGTACGTCGCCGCGAACGGCACGCCGATCACCACCTCGGGTGGCAACCCGGCGCCGTCGACCACGATCACGTTCCCCACCAACGGCGCGGCGCCGACGGCGCCGGTGGGCACCGTGGCCCTCAACATTCCCTCGGTCACCAACGCGGCGGGCGCGACCACGGTGCCGATCTCGAACATCGCCCTCGACGTGTCCGGCGCGACCGAGTTCGGCTCGCAGTTCGCCGTCACCAACCTGACGCAGGACGGCTATTCCGCAGGCTCGCTCACCGGTGTCTCGTTCTCGGGCAACGGCGTCGTCACCGCGACCTATTCGAACGGCCAGACCAAGCCGGCCGGGCAGCTCGAGATGGCCAACTTCCGCAACCCGCAGGGCCTCGCGCCCACCGGCGGCAACAGCTGGGTCCAGACCCAGGCCTCGGGTGCGCCGATCGTCGGCGTTCCGGGCGCCGGCAACCTCGGCGTGCTGCAGGCCGGCGCGCTCGAGGAATCGAACGTCGACCTGACCCAGGAGCTCGTCAACATGATCACCGCGCAGCGCGACTACCAGGCCAACGCGCAGACGATCAAGACGCAGGACCAGATCATGCAGACCATCGTCAACCTGCGTTGATCGACATGAACGGGTACGGTCGATCTGAAAGGCGAGGCCGGGCGCCGGGCCGCCCCAAGGCCGGCCACGCCCCCTCGGGGGGCAGCGAACGAAGAGAGCGTGGGGGCACACCATGGATCGGATGATCTATCTGTCGATGGCTGGCGCGAAGGCGACCATGCAGCGGCA
>CAZZVH010000325.1:0-4639 GCA_964657365.1 uncultured Burkholderiaceae bacterium | reverse complement strand
GCGTAGGCCTCCTCGACCGCGTACTGCATCAGCGGCTTGTCGACGATGGGCAGCATCTCCTTCGGCAGCGCCTTGGTGGCGGGAAGGAAGCGGGTGCCGAGGCCGGCCACCGGGAAGATCGCGTGTCTGACGAGCATCTGGAAACCGTCCTCGGGAAGTCGTCTGAATTCTGCACGCGTCCCGGTCCGGGGACGTCGTTCAGGGTTGATTCGACGGCGCCAGGCGGCCTCGCTGGTCGCGCAGCCGGGACAGCGTCGCCGAGAAGTCGGCCACCCGCTTGCGCTCCTGGTCGACCACTTCCGGCTTCGCCCGCGCCACGAAATTGGCGTTGCCGAGCTTGGCCTCGGCCTTGAGGATCTCGCCGGCCAGGCGGTCGATCTCCTTCGTCAGGCGCGCGGTCTCCGCGGCGACGTCGATCTCGACGTGCAGGGCGATCCGCGTCGCGCCGGCGACGGCGACCGGCGCATCGCGTGTCGCTGCCGCGAAGCCGGCGTCGTCGTCGAACACCGTCACCTCCGAGAGCCGGGCCAGCGACTTGAGCAAGGGCGTGGCCGAGCCGATGAAGGCGGCGTCGCCGGTCGTGTACAGCGGCACGCGCTCGCCGGCGGGCAGGCTCATCTCGCTGCGCAGCGCACGGCAGCTGCCGACCACCGCCTTGAGCGACGCCATCCAGGCATCGGCGGCCGGATCGACGCGCTCCAGCTGCGCCTTCGGATAGGCCGCCTGGACGATGCCGTGGACGTTCCCGGCGGTCTTCCTGCCGGCCGCGACGGCGACGCGCTCCCACAGCTCGGCGGTGATGAACGGCGCGATCGGGTGCATCAGGCGCAGCACGGTCTCGAGCACGCGCAGGAGGGTGCGACGGGTCGCGCGCTGCTCTGCTTCCGTGCCCGACTGCAGCTGCACCTTGGCGATCTCGAGATACCAGTCGCAGTATTCGTCCCACACGAACGAATAGATCGCGCTCGACACGGTGTCGAGCCGGTACTCCGCGAAGCCCTGCTCGACGGCATGCTCGACGCGCTGCAGCTCGCCCGTGATCCAGCGGTCGGCCTGCGAGAACACGAGCCAGCGGTGGAACGGCTGGCCCGGCGCGCACTCGGCCTTGGTGTGCTCGGCGAGCCCGCAGTCCTGGTCGTCGCAGTTCATCAGGACGAAGCGCGTCGCGTTCCAGAGCTTGTTGCAGAAGTTGCGGTAGCCCTCGCAGCGCTTGGTGTCGAAGTTGACGTTGCGGCCGAGGCTGGCGAGCGAGGCGAAGGTGAAGCGCAGCGCATCGGCGCCGAAGCCCGGGATGCCGTTCGGGAACTCGGCCGCGGTGTCCTTGCGGATGCGTGGCGCGGTCTCGGGGCGGCGCAGGCCGATGGCGCGCTTGTCGAGCAGCGGCTCGAGCGCGATGCCGTCGATCAGGTCGACCGGATCGAGCACGTTGCCTTCCGACTTGCTCATCCGCTTGCCTTGCGCGTCGCGCACCAGGCCGTGGATGTAGACGTCGTGGAACGGCACCTGGCCGGTGAAGTGCAGCGTCATCATGATCATCCGGGCGACCCAGAAGAAGATGATGTCGTAGCCCGTCACGAGCACGCTCGACGGCAGGAACAGCGCGAGCTCCTCGGTCTGCTTCGGCCAGCCGAGCGAGGAGAAGGGCACCAGCGCCGACGAATACCAGGTGTCGAGCACGTCGGGGTCTCGGGCCAGGGCGCCGCTGTAGCCGGCGGCCGTGGCCTTGGCATGCGCCTCCGCCTCGCTGCGCGCCACGAACACCTCGCCGCCCGCGCCGTACCAGGCCGGGATCTGGTGGCCCCACCAGAGCTGGCGCGAGATCGTCCAGTCCTGGATGTTGTGCATCCACTGGTTGTAGGTGTTGACCCACTGCTCCGGGAAGAACTTGACCGCCCCGGTCTCGACCGCCTCGATCGCCTTGCCGGCGATGCTGGTGCCGTCCTTGCCCGGCTTCGTCATGGCGACGAACCACTGGTCGGTGAGCATCGGCTCGACCACCTGGCCGGTGCGCACGCAGATCGGCACCGCGTGCTTGTGCGGCACCGCCTTCTCGAGGAAGCCGAGTGCCGTCAGGTCGGCCAGCACCGCCTTGCGCGCGACGTAGCGGTCCATGCCGCGGTAGGCGGGCGGGCCGTTGTCGTTGATCTTCGCGTCGAGCGTGAAGATGACGATGAGCGGCAGGCCGTGCCGGAGCGCGACCTGGTAATCGTTGAAGTCGTGCGCGCCGGTGATCTTGACGACGCCGGAGCCGAAGTCCTTGTCGACGTAGGCGTCGGCGATCACCGGGATCTGCCGGTCGCAGAGCGGCAGGTCGACCATCTTGCCGACGAGATGCCGGTAGCGTTCGTCGTCGTGGTGGACGGCCAGCGCGCCGTCGGCCAGCATCGTCTCCGGGCGCGTCGTGGCGATGTGCATGCCGCGCATCGGCTGGCCGTCGGCGCCCGGCTGCGGGCCGTCGCTGAACGGATAGAGGATGTGCCACATCGTCCCGTCGCGTTCCTCGTTCTCGACCTCGAGATCGGAGACGGCCGAGAGCAGCACCGGATCCCAGTTGACGAGGCGCTTGCCCTTGTAGATCAGGCCTTCCTCGTAGAGCTGCACGAAGGTGTCTGTCACGACCTCGCTGAGCCGCGAATCCATCGTGAAGTACTCGTACTTCCAGGCCACCGAGTCGCCCATCCGGCGCATCTGACGCGTGATGGTCGAGCCGCTGGTCTCCTTCCAGTCCCACACCTGGGCGACGAAGTTCTTGCGGCCGAGATCGTGGCGGCTGAGGCCGGTGTCCTGCAGCTGCCGCTCGACGACGATCTGCGTCGCGATGCCCGCATGGTCGGTGCCCGGCACCCAGAGCGTGTTCTCGCCCTTCATGCGGTGGTAACGGACCAGCGCATCCATGATGGTGTGCTGGAACGCATGGCCCATGTGCAGCGTGCCGGTGACGTTCGGCGGCGGCAGCTGGATCGCGAACGATTGCTTCGCCGGGTCGAGCGTCGGCTCGTAGACGCCGCTCGCTTCCCAGAGCGGGCCCCAGTGTTCCTCGATGGCGGATGGATCGAATGACTTGGCGAGTTCGGTCATGGACGGTGCGCGTTCAGTTGTCCGCGGCGATCGTGCAGGCGACCGGCGCCGGAGGAACGCTGCCGAGCAGGAAGACGGTGTAGACGCCCCCGGAGGTCAGGGTGACGTTGACCGACTGGCAGAGTTGCGTCGCGCCCGACGACGCTTGCAGCAGCGCCAGGGCGGCGCTCGCCTGCACCTGGCCGTATCCGGAGGACGCACCGAACGCCGCGGCGCCGCCGATATTGATGTAGTTGTCGGTCAGCGTCGCCGAGGTGATCCCGGCCATGCCGTTGACGAGCCGCAGCTTGACCGGATTGGCGGTGCTGGTCGACGCCGAGTTGTTGTCGGAGACGAGCATCGGGGCCGTCCCGGCAGGGCCGGCGACGAGCAAGGTCAGGTCGGCGCCGGGCGGCGCCGTCAGTCCCGGGTCGGCGAGTGCGGTGCCGCCGACCGTCGTGGCGAGGGTCACCGGCCCCGACGGGATCAGCACGTAGCTCCCGACCGCCGGCGCCGGCAGGTTGGTGCCGAGCGACACGCTGTTGGCCGTCGCCGTGACGGTGGCGCCGCCGGTGGCGCCGACTGCCAGACGCATGCGCGCCGAGGCGTTGGCCGCCGCGACCAGGCTGCCCTGCTGATCGAGCACGAGCCCGTTGAGAAGCACGGCGCCGGTGCTGGGCGTCAGGATGACCGTCGCGATCTCGCCGTCCTTCAGCGTCAGCAACGGGATGTCCAGACGCAGGTCGGTCTTGTCGCCCGAGGCCGTCACGCACAGGTGGTAGGCCGTTCCGCCGCTCGAGGCGTTGATCTGCGTGTAGGACGCCTGCAAGCCCGTGACCGCCGTGATGAGCGGTGCCGACGGGGACGACGCCAGGTTGGCGCATGCGATGGTGAGCACATAGGCGTCGACGCTCGGCACGTCGGTCGCGTCGGCGTTGAAGATGCGCAGCTTGGCCGTGCCTGAACTGGGCGAGCCTTCGTTGTCGGTGAGGAACGTGGTCGTGAGCGTGCCGCCGCTGAGATAGGCGACGATGGTGTAGTCGTCTTTCTTCTGCAGCGTCGCATCGAAGGTGGCGGCCGTCGCCCCCGATCCGCCGACGTTGACGTTGAACGTATAGGTGTTGGCGTCCAGGCTGGCGTAGCCGCTGACCGTGTTGGCGGCGATGCCGGTGGTGATCGCGCTCGTCGACTGGTACAGGTCGAGCGTCGCGATCGAGGTGGCGTTGACGAGGCGAACCTCGCTGTCGTTGACCTTGAGGGTGCCGCCGCCGCAACCGGCGAGCGCGGCAGCAGCGAAGCCGGCGGCGAGGAAAGACTTCAAGTTGGGATGCACGGCATTCCTTGTGGTTGCTATCGGCGGTCGGCCGTTCGCCAGACACCGGCTCACATCAGCAGATGCTCGCCCGCGTTGTCGCCGCCCAGGATCACGTAGTTGACCTTGCGGATGTCGGCGAGTTTCGTGCCGCCGGCGTACGAGATCGAGCTTTGCACGTCTTCACGCATCTCGCGCAGCGTGTCGGCCAGCCGGCCCTTGATCGGCTCGAGGATGCGCTTGCCCTCGACGTGCTTGTACTCGCCCTTG
>CAZZVH010000324.1:0-4642 GCA_964657365.1 uncultured Burkholderiaceae bacterium | reverse complement strand
GCCGCGCCGGATCACCTTGCCGACCGTCTGCCCCACCATCTGTTCGCCGGTCCGGCCGACCGGCCAGCGCAGCGGCTTGCCCAGCCGCAACCCCGTGATGCGCGCGCCCTCGATCCGCCCGGCGAAGCTGAGGCGGGTGACTTCGACTTCCGGAAGCTCGGGCATGGGTGGGAGTGCTGGTTGCCCGGGTGGCGGGCGCCGCGACAGGCGGCGCGAGATCCGGGGAATTATCACGACCGGTATCGATCGCACCGGGCCGCGAGGTCTTGGCCGCCGCTCCGGGCGAGGGTTTGCGCGAAGGCCCACACTAGAATCGTTTTTCGCCCAGAGGAGAGTGTCGATGCCGGCGTTTCGCCTTCGTTCTGCCCCGGGACGCATCTCGGCCGTCGTCGTCGCGCTGCTCGCGCTGGCGGGCGGCAGCGCTTGTGCGGCGCCCGCGACCGCGGCTCCCGCCATGCCGATGGTCGAGAACTCGAATCTCGACGCGCCGCTCTTCTACGAGTTGCTGCTCGGCGAGATCCAGGCCCGCAGCGGCGATCCGGGATCGGCCTACCAGCTGCTGCTCGACGCGGCGAACCGCGCCAACGACGAAGGCCTGTTCCGCCGCGTCACCGACATCGCCCTGCAGGCACGTGCCGGCGAACAGGCACTCGCGGCGGTGACCGCCTGGCGCAAGGCTTTCCCGGAATCGAAGGAAGCGTTGCGCTACGACGTGCAGCTCCTGATCGCCCTCAACCGCACGCCGGAAGTCGAGGAGCCGCTGACGACGCTGCTGCGCCTGTCGCCGCGGCCGTCGCTGCCGGCCATGCTCGACGCGGTGCCGCGCTTCCTCGCACGCAGCACCGACCGCGCGGCCGTGGCGCCGCTGATCGAGCGTGTCGTCCAGCCGTATGTCGACGCACCCGACACGCGCTCCGCGGCACTGGTCGCGATCGGCCGCGGCTGGCTCGCCGCCGGCGACAGCGCCCGCGCCCTCGACGCCGCCCGGCGCGCCGCCGCCGCGACGCCGAACGCCGACGGGCCGTCCCTGCTGGCCCTCGACATGCTGCCGGCGACGCCGGACGCCGAGGCGATCGTCACGGCCCGCCTCGCCCTGCAGCCTTCCAGCCCGGGCTTGCGCCTGTTCTACGTGCGCACGCTGGCCGCCTCGCAGCGCATCGCCGAGGCGACCGCGCAGGCCAGCGCCCTCACCGCCAGCGACCCCAAGACGGCGCCTCCCTGGCTGACGCTCGGTGCCCTCCAGCTCGAGCTGCAGCACCCGAAGGAGGCGACCGCGGCGCTCGAAACCTACGTGCGCCTGGTCGAAGGAGGCGCGCCGGTGACATTCGGTGCTGCCCCGGCCGTGCAGCCTTCGGACGACGACGACGACACGCCGACCAGCGCCAACAGCGCCCTCACGCAGGCCTGGCTGCTGCTCGCCCAGGCGGCAGAGCAGCAGGGCGACCTGCCGGCCGCGGAGCGCTGGCTCTCCCACATCGACAGTTCGCAGCGCGCGCTCGACGTGCAGACACGCCGCGCTTCGCTGCTCGTCAAGCAAGGCCGCGTCGCCGAGGCGCGCGAGCTGATCCACCGCGTGCCGGAGCAGGATCCGGCGGACGGTCGCGCCAAGATCTTCGCCGAGGCGCAGCTGCTGCGCGAAGCCAAGCAATGGAACGAGACCGAGAAGGTGCTGGCGCAGGCCAACAAGACCTATCCGGACGACACCGACCTGCTCTACGAACAGGCCATGGCCGAGGAAAAGCTCGACCACATGGACGAGATGGAGCGCCTGCTGCGCCGCGTCATCGCCCTCAAGCCCGATCACCAGCATGCCTACAACGCGCTCGGCTATTCGCTCGCCGAGCGCAAGTTGCGCCTGCCGGAAGCGCGCAGCCTGATCCAGAAGGCGCTCGACCTCAGCCCGGGCGAGCCGTTCATCACCGACAGCCTCGGCTGGGTCGAATACCGCCTCGGCCACCGTGACGAGGCGATCCGCCTGCTCCGCGTCGCTTACCAGGCGCGGCCCGATCCGGAGATCGCGGCGCATCTCGGCGAAGTGCTCTGGAACAACGGGCAGACGGAAGAGGCCCGGCGCGTCTGGCGCGAAGGCCGCATGCGCGACTCGGGCAACGACGTGCTGCGCGAAACGCTGGCGCGGCTGCGCGTCGACCTGTGAGCCGGCGCCGGTGGCGGCGCACGGCTTGAGGGGCCTGCTGGCGGCGGCCACCGCCGTCGCGCTCACTGCCTGCGCGACCGTCGCGCCGCTCGGGCCCGACGACGGCGGCGACATGCTCTCGGGCCGCCTGGCGTTGCGCGTCGATGCCGTCGCCCAGGAACCGGCCCGGGCTTTTACCGCGAGCTTCGATCTGCGTGGCGACGCCCGCCACGGCGTGCTGGGCTTGTCGACCCCGCTCGGCAGCATGCTGGCGCAGGCCCGCTGGGGGCAGGGCGACGTCACCCTGACGACGCCCCAAGGCGTCCGCCAGTACGCGGATCTCGATGGCCTGACGCGCGACGTGCTCGGCGAGAGCGTCCCGGTCGAGGCCTGGTTCGATTGGCTGCACGGCCGTCCCTGGGCCGCGGCGCAGAGCACGCCGGCCGCTGGTGCGAACGGCTTCGAGCAACTCGGCTGGCAGGTCGACCTGGCCCGGATCGACGCCGGCGCGGTCGTCGCGACCCGGCGCACCCCGTTGCCGGTCGTGACGGTGCGCATCCAGCTCGATCGCCACTGAGCCGCCATGACGATCCGGGCCCTCTACGACGTTCCGGCGCCGGCCAAGCTCAACCTGTTCCTGCATCTGCGCGGCCGCCGCGACGACGGCTACCACCTGCTCGACTCGCTCATGGTGCCGATCGACTGGTGCGACACCCTCCACTTCGAGCGGCGCCACGACGGCGCGCTGACCCGTCGCGATCTCGGCGCGGTGCTGCCGGCCGACGACCTGTCGCTGCGCGCCGCCCGCGCCCTGCAGCAGGCCGCGGGCACGTCGCTCGGCGCCGACATCGCCATCGACAAGCAGGTGCCCTGGTCGGCCGGCCTCGGCGGCGGCAGCTCCGACGCCGCCTCGACGCTGCTGGCGCTCAATCGCCTGTGGGCCCTCGACTGGCCGCTCGAGCGGCTGCTGCCGATCGGCCTGTCGCTCGGTGCCGACGTGCCGTTCTTCCTCGGCGGCTCGCCGGCGCGCGCCGGTGGCGTCGGCGAGGTGCTGGCGCCGGTCGCTCTGGCGCCGGCCTGGTTCGCCGTCGTCAAGCCGGCCGCCGGGCTCGATACCGGCCGCATCTTCGCCAGCCGCCAGGTCGCGGAGATCGTCGAGGCTGCTAGAATCGCGGGCTTTTCCGGGCATCGACCAGGGGTCGAGAAGGAAAGCGGGCCGTATCTTGCCGACGGCTTCGGGCGCAACGATCTGCAGGCCGCGGCGGTCGATCTTTGCCCCGACGTCGAGCGCGCGATGGCCGGGCTTCGCGCCACGTTCGGCAACAGCCGGATGACGGGGTCGGGAAGCGCGGTGTTCGCGCGGGCAGGCCACGGCGCCGCGCCCTCGGCAGCGATGCCGAGCGACTGGCCTTCGGGCTGGTCGAGCCGGATGTGCCGCTCCCTGGAGCGCCATCCACTCGCCGACTGGGCCCGGCGAGAAGAGGCTTGAGGTTCGCAGCACGAGCTGCGAACCGGAGTTGAAGGTGTGCAGCGCGAGCTGCAGACCGGTGTAGGGGAGTCGCCAAGCTGGTTAAGGCATCGGATTTTGATTCCGACATGCGAAGGTTCGAATCCTTCTTCCCCTGCCAAACAATCGAAGGTCCGCCGTGCTGTTCAACACCGTCCTGTTCACGGGCAATGCGAATCCTGCCCTTGCGCAGGACATCGCCACGCATCTGAGCATCGGCCTCGGCAAGGCGAAGGTCGACCGTTTCTCCGACGGTGAAGTCGACGTCGAGATCGAGCAGAACGTGCGGGCGCGCGACATCTTCGTCGTCCAGCCCACCTGCTCGCCGACCAACGAGAACCTGATGGAGCTCTGCATCATGGTCGACGCGCTGAAGCGCGCCTCGGCGCGCCGCGTGACGGCCGTGATGCCCTACTTCGGCTATGCCCGGCAGGACCGCCGGCCGCGCTCGACCCGCGTGCCGATCAGCGCCAAGGTCGTCGCCAACATGCTCGAGGCGGTCGGCGTCGAGCGGCTGCTGACGATGGATCTGCACGCCGACCAGATCCAGGGCTTCTTCAACATCCCGGTCGACAACATCTACGCCTCGCCGGTGCTGCTGTCCGACCTCCAGAGCAAGCGCTACGACGATCTCGTGGTCGTCTCGCCCGACGTCGGCGGCGTGGTCCGCGCACGGGCGCTGGCCAAGCAGGCCGGCTGCGATCTCGCGATCATCGACAAACGCCGCCCGAAGGCCAACGTCTCGGAAGTGATGCACGTCATCGGCGAGATCGAGGGCCGCAACTGCGTGATCATGGACGACATGATCGACACGGCAGGCACGCTCGTGAAGGCGGCCGACGTGCTGAAGGAGCGCGGCGCCAAGAAGGTCTTCGCGTACTGCACGCACGCGGTGTTCTCGGGCCCGGCGATCGAGCGGATCATGGCCTCGAAGCTCGACGAGGTCGTCATCACCGACACCATCCCGCTCAGCGAGCCGGGCAAGGCCTGCAGCAAGGTGC
>CAZZVH010000323.1:0-4652 GCA_964657365.1 uncultured Burkholderiaceae bacterium | reverse complement strand
CGTCGCCGGCGCGTCGCCCGATCGGGCCAGCGCAGCGATCGCGTGGGCGTCGAGCGATCCCGCCGAGCCATGCCGCGCATGGTCGGCGGCGAGGCCGGGGCCGGACAGGAAGGTCTCGATGCAGCGGCGCCTGCCGCAGTAGCAGGCCAGGTCGGGCAGGCCGGCGTCCGTGCGCGAGGGCAGTTCGTTGTGTCCCCATTCGCCGCCGATCGCGTTCGCGCCCGTCCACAGGCGCCCGCCGTGGACGATGCCGCCGCCGACACCGGTGCCGAGGATCACGCCGAACACCATCCGCGCGCCCGCGGCGGCGCCGTCCGTCGCCTCCGACAGGGCGAAGCAGTTGGCGTCGTTCTCGAGGAGGACCTCGCGGCCGAGGGCGAGCGACAGGTCCTCGCCGAACGGCATGCCGTTGAGCTGCGTCGAGTTGGCGTTCTTGATCAGCCCCGTGGCGGGCGAGACCGCGCCGGGCATGCCGACCCCCACCGTGCCGCGGCGGCCGATGCGCGCCTCGAGCTCGTCGACCAGGGCACGCACCGCCTCGACCGTCGCGCGGTAGTCACCCGACGGCGCGGCGATGCGCGATCGCGCGAGCTCGCGACCAGCAGTGTCGATGGCCAGCGCCTCGATCTTGGTGCCGCCCAGATCGACGCCGATGCGCACGGTCGCCGTCAAGTCTCCGGTGGCGAACGAACGGCGGCGACCGCGCCAGGAGAGGCCACCCGCCTGCCGTCGCTGCGCGGCGCGTTCGGGCGGATCGGCAGCACGACGACGAAGTGCGTGCCGCCGGCCGCGTCGGAGTCGACCTCGAGACGGCCTCCGTGCGCACGCACGATCTGGTCGCAGATGTAGAGGCCCAGGCCGATGCCTTCCCCGCGCCCCGGCGACGACGTTCTCCAAAAGGGCTCGAACAGCCGCGCCTGATCGGCCGGAGCGATCGGCCGACCGACGTTCGAGACGGTGACGACGATGTCGTCGAGCACGCGGGCCGCGTGGACGCGGACGACGCCGTCACCGCTGCCGTGCACCAGGGCGTTCTCGACGAGGTTCGTCACCACCTGGCGCAAGCGGGCGCGGTCGGCGGTGATCGGTGGCAGGTCGTCGCAGCTGACCACGATCTCGCGGGCGACGTGCTTGAACTTCAGTTCGTCGACCGCGTCGTGCAGCAGGCGATCCGTGGCGGTGCCGGGCACCGGATGCACGGCCAGGCCCCGGCCGAGATCGACCTTGGCCAGATCCAGCATGTCGTCGATGAGGCCGATCAGGCGCCGCGCATAGCCGCCGATGCGGGCGGTGGCCGCGAAGACGTCGCGGTCGGCGGAGCTCGCCTGCAGCGCCCTCGAGCACTCGGCCAGCGCCACGGCCGGCTGCCGCATGTCGTGGCCGAGCACGGCGACGAACTGCTCGCGCAGGTCGCTGCGCGCACGCGCCGCGAACATCGCCTGCATGGCGTCGTCGCGGGACCGCTCGACGGCGAGCTGGAACGCCAGCATGTCGGCGAAATGCAGGAACATGTCGCGGATGTGCGTGTCGGCGACCTTGCGCGGCTCGGGGTCGATGGCGCAGAGATTGCCGAAATATTCGCCGTCGGGCAGGCGGATCGGCACCGACACGTAGCTCTCGATGCCGTAGAGCTTCGGCGTCATGTGCTCGCGGTAGTACGGGTCCTGGCTGGCGTGCTCGATGACGATCGGCTCGCTCCGCTCGCGGCTTTCCTTGCACAGCGTGGTGTTCACGTCCAGCTCGCTGCCCGGCACCAGGCCGAAGTCGATCCGATCGACGACGGCGCAGGCGATCCAGCGGTCGTCCGTGACACGCGCCACCGCGGCGAGGCCCATGCCGGTGACGTCGCAGAGGACGCGCAGCAGCGTCGGCACCGCATCGATCCGCGCGACCGCGTCGACGTCCGCCTTCAGGCGGTCCGCCGGATGTGCTCTCGTCATTGCTGGCCCGTTCCCTGAAGTGGTCGCCATCGTACCGAACCTGCACTCGTCTGGCACCTCGTGAACGTGCCGCGAGGTCAAGTGCGTTCAAGACATTCGATCACGGAAGGACGACGATCGCCGGCATGAAGACCATGCGCCCACCATTCGCCGCCTCGCTCGTCGTCGCCATCGGACTGGTTCTGGCCGCCTGCCAGACGCCGGCGCCGGTGGTGGCGGCCGACACGTCGGAGGCCGACCTCCGGCAGCTCGACCAGCGCCTGCTCGACGCCATCGCCCCCGGCGATCGGTCGACGTGGGACAGGACGCTCGCTGCCGACGCGGTCTACATCGACGAGAACGGCACCCGGCTGGACCGGGCCGCATTCCTCGAGGAGCTGCAGCCCTTGCCGAACGGCACGTCGGGGCACATCGAGATCGTCGAGCACGCGGTGACCCGGCACGGCGACGTCGCCCTGGTCATCCACCGCGACGACGAAACCGAGGATTTCTTCGGCCAGGTCCTGCACGCGCAGTACCTCATGACCGAGACCTGGTTCAAGGAGCCGGGCGGCTGGAAGCTGGCGCTCGTGCACGCCTTCGTCGTCAACCACGACCCCGCCGCGATCGCTGCCGACCCGGCGACGCTCGACCGCTATATTGGCCGCTACAGCGGCGGGCCGCAGCTCGCGTACGAGATCGTTCGCGAGGGCGACCACCTCGCCGGCGGCCGGCCCGGCGGCAAGCGCAAGGCGCTCGCGCTCGAGATCGCCGACGTGCTCTTCGTGCCCGGCGAACCGCGCTCGCGCAAGATCTTCCGGCGCGACGCCGCGGGCGTGGCCACCGGCTTCGTCGACCGCCGTGAAGGCGTCGACATCGTCTGGCAGCGGAATCCCTGAGGTCAGCGCACCGGCGAACGGGCTCGCCAGGCGCCCGGCGCCTGGCCGGTGAAGGCGGACACGTTGCGGCTCATGTGCGCCAGGTCGGCGAAGCCATGGTCGTGGGCGATGTCGCTGAGGCGCTCGTCGCCGTTCACGATTGCCAGCCAGGCGCGACGCGTGCGCAGCTCGAGCCGGAAGCGCGTGGGCGAGACGCCGAACGCGCGACGGAAGCCACGCGACACGGTCTCGGGCGCGAGGCCGTGCTCCTCGGCCCACTGCGCGAGCGACAGGCCGCCGGTCTCGGCCAACCGGTCGGCGAGCTGCTCGGGCCAAGGGCGATCGGCTGCGCAACGTAGCGGCGTCGGCAGCGACAGCATCGCATGCAGGCAGGCGGACGCCTCGAGCGCATCGCGCTCGGCCAGCCTGACGAGCCGGTCCGGGTCGGCGATGCGGTGGCAGCCTTCGAGCGTGTCGACGCGCCACGGCAAGCGCAGCACCGTTGGACCGCGCGCCGACGCGACGGCGTTCGCGTGGCAGTCGAAGCGGCCGTGCAGGAGCACGTCGCCCGGCGTCGCGAGGTGACGGCCGGAGAACGCCGCTTCCGTGAACGCGCCGGCCAGCACCACCGTGGCATAGCCGGCGCGGTGCCGATGCCTCGGCAGGTCGGCGCGCGGCAAGCGCTCCACGCCGGAGACGACCGCCCGGTAGCGATGGCTCGATGAAGCGTCGGCAGGGTCCATGGGTCGGTTCGCACCGCACGTGACGATCGTGCCATTGTCCATCCGGCTATGCTGACGCGTGACCCGCATCGCCATCGCCGCCGCCATGCAGGAAGAGCTCGGTGCGCTGCTTTCGGCGATGCCCGACGAGCAGCCCGTCAGGCTGGGCGGCCGCGAGTTCTGGATCGGCCATCTCGACGGCCAGGACGTGGTGCTCGTGCTGTCGCGGATCGGCAAGGTCGCGGCGGCGATGACGGCGACGCTGCTGGTCCGGGAATTCGGCGCGTCACGCGCGATCTTCACCGGCACCGCCGGCGGCCTGCATTCCTCGGCCCGGATCGGCGACGTGGTCGTCGCCGATGCGCTGCTGCAGCACGACATGGACGCGTCGCCCCTGTTCCCGCGGCACGAGATCCCGCTCTACGGGACCGACCGGTTCGCGACCGATCCTGCCCTGTCGGCGGCACTCGCCGACGCGGCCCGCGGCGTTCTCGACGATGCCGTCGGCAACATCCCGGCAGGTGGCCATGCCGACACGACCGCGGCGCTCCATCTCGCGCCGGCCGACCTCGCCGCGTTCGGCATCGCCTCGCCGCGCGTGCACACCGGTCTGGTCGTCAGCGGCGACCGGTTCGTGAGCGCGGCCGCCGAGGGCGAGGCCCTGTGCGCGCGTCTTCCGGACGCGCTCGCCGTCGAGATGGAAGGCGCGGCGCTGGCCCAGGTGTGCCACGACCTCGGCATTCCCTTCGCGGTCGTGCGCACGATCTCCGACCGCGCCGACCACGTGGCGCATCTCGACTTCGATCGCTTCGTGCAGTCCGTCGCCAGCCGCTACACGCTGGCGATCGTCCGGCGCTTCCTGCAACGCGGCCCCTGACTCCGCCGCCGCGCCGGATCGCGCGTCGCGGCCCAGGCCGCGCGTTCAGCGGCCGGCGAGCAGCGTCTGCGCCTCCCGGGTGGCCGGCGCATCGTCGCCGAGCGCGCTCGACAGCTGCGCGACCGCCTCGCGCAAGCTGGCCTGTGCGGCCGCGTCGTCGTGGGCGGCGCGCTGGACCCGCGCCTTCGCGACCAGGGCATCGCCCAGCCACGCGCTGCTCGCGAGTCCCACGGCAGCGCTGCGCGCCTGCGTCAGG